>NZ_ANPF01000050.1:0-58192 GCF_000328325.1 Halobacillus sp. BAB-2008
ACAACAGCGCGATAGCAGTCAGCGCCCGTTCCCCTCCCGACAGAAGACTCATATTCTGCAGTTTCTTACCTGGTGGCTGGGCGACGATATCGACACCTGTTTCAAGCATATTATCAGGATCGGTAAGTTTAAGGTCGGCTTTTCCGCCTCCGAAGAGACTGCGGAACACTTCTCCGAATTCGTTACGGATCTTCGTAAACGTGTCTTCAAATTTCCGCTTCATCTCTCCGTCCATTTCTTCTATAACCGTATGAAGCGTCTGTTTCGCTTCCAACAGGTCGTCCTGTTGGGTCTTTAAGAACTCATATCGTTCAAGGATACGGTCATACTCATCAATAGCACCGATGTTTACAGTTCCCAATTCTTCAATGGCGCGCTTGATCAGCTTCACTTTCGTCTCTGCTGCAGCCATATCCTCTACAGGGGCATACTCCCGTTTCGCCTTCTCAAAGGTCATGACATATTCTTCCTGCAAGTAGGAAAGCATGTTCTCGAGCTCTACATCCTGGCGGTTAGCTTTGACTTCTTTCTGCTGAATGTCCTGGATAAAGTTCTGGTGATTCCGTTTTAATTCCTTCAACAACTGCTCCGCCCTCTGAATGGAGACGCCGTATTCATTCCGTTCTTTCCGGCGTTCCTGGATCAGGACAGAAGTCGTTTCCTTCCTCTGCTTCGTCTCCTCAATCAATTCGAGCAGTTCTTCTTCCGTTTGGTTGGACTCTGCAACTTCCATCAACTGTTGATAAGAGGAACGGTTTCCACGTAGCTCTTGTTCAATGAGTGCTTTCTCCTCCAAGTAACGGCCGGTTTTCTCCTGCTGATTGGAATAGGCTGATTCCTGTTCGGCAAGCTTGATCTCAAGCTCCTGTTTTCGGTTGATCAGCTTTGCTTCGTCCAACTTCTGGCGTTCTTTCGTGTCCGTCAGTTCATCGATTTTCTTCTGAATCAGTGTAAGTTCTTCCGCTAACGACGCAAGGACTTTCTCCAGGTTATTTAATTGATCATGGGCATCTTCCCTGTCCTGATCATACTGGGCCTGATCCTGATCGAAAAGCTGCAGTTGGTCATTCAGATGGTTCCATTTAAGTTCCAGCTCTCTCAAAGTCGATGCCTTCTCATATTCTTCCCTCTTCCATTCGGAGAGTTCCTGGTTATGTCCGGCTGCTTCCTTCTCTTGAAGGGTGAGCTGCTCTTTCAGCTGCATAACCTTCCGCTCCATGTCTTTCGCTTTCTGGTCATACTCACCGATCTTGGCTGTGAGATCCTGCAGTTCTTTCTCCCTTGTAAACAGGGACTGGTTGGACTGTTTCTTTGCACCACCGGACATCGAACCGCCCGGATTCACAACATCCCCGTCTACTGTCACTATTCGGTATTTCCGGTTCAAATAGTTTGCAAGCTGGTTGGCACTCTTCAAATCCTCCGCAATCACGATATGACCGAGCAGGTGCTGAATCGCTTTTGCATAAGGTTCCTCATACTTTACTAACTCTCCCGCAATACCCACAAACCCGGCTGACCGCCAAGCTTTTCTTTGCCATAGACAGAGCGTGCCTGAATCGCATCCAAAGGGAGGAACGTCGCCCTCCCTTTGTTGTTGCTCTTCAGCCAGTGAATCGCCTGTCTCCCTGTCCGCTCATCCTTGACCACGATGTGCTGCGCCTGAGCTCCAAGAGCCGTTTCAACAGCCGTTATTAAATCAGAGGGGATGTCAATGAGTTCAAGAACCGCTCCTTCCACACCAGGGAGCTGCCCTTTCTGACGAGCCTTCAGCACTTCCCTGACGCCTTGGAAATAACCGGTGAAGTCTTCTTTCATATCCTCAAGCATCTCTTTCTTGGAACGCATCTTCTCCAGATATTGATAGCCTTTATACAATTTCTCCTGCGACTCTTGGTAAGCCGTTCTGCTCTGCTCCACCTGAGCCGTTAATGATTGAATCGTGGATTCCAGCTTTTGCCTCTCACTCTTAACTTCTTCTTGTTCAGAAGTGGTCAACCGAAGCTGTTCTTCCAGTTTGGCTCGTTCATCCCTTAAATCTTTAAACTTATCGTTCTGCAATCCTTTTTTGGAATGAATCTGATTTAACTGTTTCTCCAAAAGCTGCTTCTCGTTCCGTTTGGCCGCTTGTTTATTCAACAGTTCAATGTACTCACTCTTCAAATCTTCGATCTGTTCTTCGATCCGGTTGACATCTTTATTCAGGGCCTGGTTCGTTTGGTTGAGTTCCCGCCTCGTTTCCTTACGGATCTGTTTGGTTTCCTCAAGGCGCTTCGTCTCTTCTTCCGCGGTCACCTTCAACCTCTCCAGTTTTTCAGAAAGGTCTTCGTATGCTTCTTCCAGCTTTGATTTATTCTCTTCGAAATGTTTATGGCGTTCCTTCATAAGTTGTTTCTTACCTTCAAAATTTTCAAGGTCTTTCGTGAGAACCAGCAATGTTTCCTGAAGATCTTCAATCGACTCATCCAACGCCTGCATGTCCGACCGCTGCTTCAAGACTGTTTGTTCTTTGTTATCAATCTTTAATTGTAAGGAAGCCTCTTCCGCTTTGATTTTCTCGAGGTCTTTCAAAAGTGCCTGCCATTCTCCGTGCAGCTTCTCAATTTGTGTGATGAGAAGGGAGATTTCTATATGTTTCAATTCATCTTTCTTCTCCAAGTAATCTTTAGCAATAGCCGCCTGTTCCTTCAAAGGCTCCAGCTGACCATCAATTTCATAAAGAATATCCTCGACACGGTTCAAGTTCTCTTGTGTCTCGGATAGTTTATATTCCGCTTTTTTCTTGCGCTGTTTGTATTTAAGCACACCGGCTGCTTCTTCAAAAATCGATCTGCGTTCTTCTGCCTTCGAACTTAATATCTCTTCCACTTTCCCTTGACTGATGATAGAGAAAGCTTCCCGTCCAAGGCCGGAATCCATAAATAGATCGACAATATCCTTTAAACGGCATGTTTGGTTATTAATATAAAACTCGCTTTCACCAGAACGATACACTCGTCTTGTGACACTGACTTCCTGATAGTCAAGAGGAAGTGCCTGATCGGTGTTATCTAATGTTAAAGTTACTTCCGCCATATTTAATGGCGCTCTTGTCTCACTGCCTGCAAAGATGATATCTTCCATCTTCGCACCGCGCAGGGAACGAGCGGACTGCTCACCAAGCACCCAGCGTATAGCATCGGTTATATTACTCTTTCCGCTGCCGTTAGGACCGACGACGGAAGTCACACCTGTTACAAAGTCGACGGTTACCCGTTCGGCAAATGATTTAAATCCAATAGTATCCAATTGTTTGAGGAACATACTCATCCTCCTGTATTTTCACAAATCTATCTGTCACTCAACTTGTATATTTTATCATATTCGCACACCCTACGGTAGGAAGGTTCCGCCTCTTTATCCGATGAGGGTTTAAAAAACGATGAAACTGATTTATTATATGTACTAGTACTATTAAGCGCACTGGAGGAGGAAACACCTTGAGTTTACAAGAAGCCAGCCAAGAGAATCTGGCCGTGATCATCCATGACATGGCAGATAAACTGCAAGTCGTCAACCGTTCCCTTATGGATCCGGAAGACTACGATTTGAATAATTATGAAGAAATCAAATCCCTTCATGACATTATTGAGATGAAAGGCAGTTTAAGCGTCTCCGAGATACAAGCCTTCGTTACGGAACTCGGACAATACCGCAAGTAACAGGGCCGTCTCCAATTAGAGCTAAAAAAAGACCGCGCCAGGCATGAAATGAGTTGCCGTGGACGGTCTTTTTTTTATGAAATCGCTCCGTGATTCTCCAGCGCCTGCTGGGCAGCTTTCTGTTCTGCTTCTTTTTTCGTCCGTCCGACTCCGATTCCACCGATATCATCCTGGATACGGACGTGAGCAATAAATTCGCGGCTGTGGGCAGGTCCTCTTTCTTCGACGATTTCGTATTCAATTTTACTATTCTTATCTCGTTGTATGAATTCCTGCAGCTGACTTTTAAAATCCATCGCATGAGAAAAAGCACCTTTTTTCACTTTCGGATAAACGTAAGTTTGAAGGAACTGTATGACCTTGTCATAGCCTTGATCCAAATAGAGGGCTCCGATGAACGCTTCAAACACGTCAGCCAAAAGTGCAGGCCTGTTGCGTCCACCCGTCATTTCCTCTCCTTTACCGAGAAGAATAAGCTCCTGGAAATTCAACTCATTGGCAAACTCTACCAAAGAGACTTCACAAACGATGGAAGCCCTGAATTTCGTCAGCTCCCCCTCTGCCATATCAGGAAATTCCCGATACAGGTATTGGGATACTCCCAGTTCCAAGACCGCGTCACCTAGAAATTCGAGACGCTCGTTGTCTTCGCGGTCGGTTTTCCGATGCTCATTCACATAAGATGAATGCGTGAAAGCTTGTTCCAGTAACGAAATATCACGGAACTTTATGTTAATTTTGTTCTGGAAACTCGAAAAATCATCCATAAATCACCTTGTCCTTTACTGAGAATTTCTGAAATACAGGAAAGGCTGCCCGTATAAAACGGACAGCGATTCTCCTTACGACTGGCTGCTTATGTAATTCACAGCGTCGCCTACTGTATTGATTTTTTCAGCTTCTTCATCAGAAATTTCCAAATCAAACTCGTCCTCAAGCTCCATTACTAGCTCAACTACGTCAAGAGAGTCTGCTTCTAGATCTTCTTTGAAGGAAGCTTCCATAACCACTTTGGACTCATCAACGTCGAGACGATCGACGATGATCTGTTTTACGCGATCAAATGTATCTGCCATTGGAACCTCACCTCCCTTCAGTAATTATAGTAAGGTGCCGGAAAAAGCGCAAGGACTTATCCAATAACCTTTTCCACCACGTTTGTTACATCACCATTCCACCGTCAATGTGAAGCGTCTGGCCTGTCATATAATCTGCGTCCTCAGAGGCAAGAAAACGCACGACACGCGCGACATCTTTCGCTTCACCCAGACGGGATAAAGGAATCAGATTAAGCATCTGCTCCCGCTGTTCATCTGTCAAAGCATCGGTCATATCCGTAGCAATATACCCCGGCGCTACCGCATTGACATGAATGTTCCGCGCGGCAAGCTCCTTAGCATTCGACTTCGTCATTCCTATGACACCGGCTTTTGCAGCTACGTAGTTCGCCTGGCCGGGGTTTCCGGAGACGCCGACGATGGACGCGACATTGATGATACGGCCATACTTCTGCTTCATCATCTGACGCGTCACACCTTTCGTACAAAGGAAAACACCTTTTAAATTGGTGTCGATGACGGCATCGAATTCTTCTTCCTTCATCCGCATCAGAAGGTTATCCTTCGTGATGCCAGCGTTGTTAATAAGAATATCCAGACTGCCGAACTCATCCACAACAGTCTTCACCATTCGTTTCACATCATCTGCATCAGACACGTTCGCCTGAATTTTAATAGCTGTTCCGCCATTTTCACGGATTTCCTGAACGACTGCCTCGGCTTTGTCTTCACTCCCGGCGAAGTTAACTGCCACTTTTGCCCCTTTTGCTGCAAGCTCAAGGGCAATCGCTTTTCCTATTCCTCTGGAAGCTCCCGTAACAAGAGCCGATCGATCTTGTAAAATCATGAAGACTCCTCCTTATTCCATTCCAAGAATGCGTGCATAGTATCAGGGTCCTGGATACTAAACGTTTTCATCCTGCGCTTCACTTTGCGAACAAGGCCGCTCAGCACCTTCCCATGACCTACTTCGACGATGGCATCGACATCCTCTTCGACGAACGCTTCTAAAATTTCATGGAAACGGACCGGTGAATACAATTGCTCGACAAGCAAGTTCCTGATCGTTCGAGCGTCTGTCACAGGCGCTGCCGTCACATTTGCATAGACCGGAATCTGCGCATCTTTCACTTCTATACGATTCAAATACTCTGCAAATTCATCACTGGCCGGTTTCATCAATCTGGAATGGAAAGGTCCGCTTACGTTCAATGGAAGGACACGTTTCGCTCCGGCATCGGAGAGTTTTTCAGAAGCTTTGTCCACGCCCTCTTTCGTACCAGAAATAACGATTTGTCCAGGACAGTTAATGTTGGCTAAATCTACCGTGAGGTCACCGTCGAAGCCTTCCAGCGTCTTTTCGATATCAGAACGATCAAGACCCAGCACGGCTGCCATCGTCCCTTTACCCGTCGGGAAAGCCTCTTCCATCAATTTTCCACGCACGTGAACAAGCTTCACTGCATCAATTGGATCCAGCGCACCAGCACTGACAAGCGCACTGTACTCACCAAGGCTGTGACCAGCCGTCATCGCCGGTTTTATTCCTTCTTCTTCCAAGACCATCTGGATGGCTACACTATTAAGAAGAAGAGCCGGCTGGGCATTCTCCGTTTTCGTCAAGGTTTCTGCAGGACCTTCAAACATGAGGGTCGAGAGTGAATAACCGAGCGCTTCATCTGCACGGTCGAATAATTCCTTTACAGAAGGGTAAGTCTCATACATCGCTTTCCCCATGCCTACCTCTTGAGAGCCTTGTCCTGGGAATACTGCTGCTATACGTTTCATGATTCATCCTCCTCTGAATCCATTTGTTTGAGCGTTTCCGCAATAGTTTCTGTCACATTTAACTCCACCATCTGACAAGCTTGACGAATGGCGTTGAAAACGGCTCTTTCGTTAGACGAGCCGTGGGCTTTAATCACAGGTGCTGCTAAACCGAACAACCCTGCTCCTCCATACTCCGAGTAATCAAGCTGTGTCTTCAATCCTTTCAGATCGTTTTTAGCAAGACCGGCAGCAATCTTCGTCTTAAAGTTACTCATGAATGTTTGTTTAATCATAGAGAACATCGACATAGCCGTACCTTCAATTGTTTTTAATGCGACGTTACCTGTGAAACCGTCAGTCACTACGACGTCCGCTGCACCATTCAGCAAATCACGTGCTTCCACATTTCCGACAAAATGAATCGGAGCATTCTTCATCAGTTGGAACGCCTTCTTCGTCAAATCGCTGCCTTTTCCTTCTTCTGTACCTACATTCAGCAGTCCGACACGGGGACGTTCCAAACCGCGGACCTGTTCTGCATAAATGGAGCCAATGACGGCATATTGCAGTAAATGCGCCGGTTTCGCATCAACGTTCGCACCAACATCAAGCATTAAGAATCCTTTTCCGTCTATGGTAGGAAGTGTCGGGCTTAACGCCGGACGATCCACACCTTTCATTCTGCCGACAATGAATAGTCCCGCACTCATCAGGGCACCCGTATTTCCGGCGGAAATGCAGGCATCAGCCCTTCCTTCCTTGACTTCATTCGCCATGAGAACCATGGATGCATTCTTCTTCTTTCGAACAGCTCTTACAGGTTCATCTTCCGCCGTAATCATTTCTGTCGTATGTATTACCGTTACGTTTTCCTGCCCCTTCAAATAAGGGGAAATCAGCGATTCATCTCCGACCAGCGTGATGTGCAGTCCATCAATGGCATCAGCTGCCTGGACGGCTCCTTTCACGACAGCTTCCGGAGCATGGTCGCCTCCCATCGCATCTATGACGAGTTTCATCTCTTCCATCTCCTTCTATTGTTTAGAACGGTACATTTCAAATGTACCCGCAAACACTTCTTCCTGACCGACGTAGCTGTGGACTTTGACAATCGTTCTGCCCTTCTCCCCTTCTCCTTGGACAGTCGCTTTGGCAACGACGCGCTCCCCGAGTTTGACGGGACGGGAGAAGTGTATAGTGGACCGGGCAGTCAAAGCAAGTTCATCGTCGATCAAGGCTACAGCAAGTGAATTCGCCTGGGCGAACAGGTGGTGCCCCCTCGCAATGTGATTACGCGAGAATACGTGGTCGGGACGAATATCCAAAATGGAAATAGCCCTGTCGTCCAATTCAAGATCTACAACCTCACCAATGACTTCTTCGATAGGCAGAGCTTTCACCGTACCGTTCCATTCCTGATTCGCAACAGATTTAATTCTTTCACGAAGCTCCGGAATCCCCATTTCCATCCGGTCGAGACGAATGGTTTGTATACTGACACCAAAGGTTTTTGCAAGCTCTTCATCCGTAATAAAAGGCACACGGTCAATTTGATTTTTTAATTCTTCCTGACGAATCTTCTTAGGTTTTCTCATATTGATTCCACCGTTCATCTAGCATAAACGCTCGACTTTATGACTAGGTACTAATAGTAATATATAATACCATGTCCGATTACGCAAGGAGGGGGTTATTTTTCTGAAAATTCCATCCGGTTCTCTTTCATAAATAAAAGGTTCCGGCTTGTCTGCCGGAACCCTGAAGGAAGAAAGCATACCTCTCAGTCCAATACATTCCCAAGAATACTCTTATCCTCATACAGCAATTCCTTCAAAGAGTGGTAGCGCGGATCTCGCTCCAATGAATCAGAAAGGACGAGATCAGCTGCATCCTTCCGCGCCGTTTCCAACGCTCTGTAATCATGAACCATATCTCCGACTCTGAATTCCGGAAGGCCGCTTTGTTTCCTGCCGAAGAAATCTCCAGGTCCCCTGAGCTTCAAATCCTGCTCGGAAAGTTCAAAGCCGTCATTCGTTTCGGTCATGATCCGCATCCTCTCTTTGCCCACATCGCCCTTAGGGTCTGCAAGCAGAATACAGTAACTTTGATCAGAGCCCCTGCCGACACGGCCTCTAAGCTGATGGAGCTGAGAAAGTCCGAAGCGCTCGGCATCGTAGATGACCATCATGGTCGCATTCGGAACATTCACCCCTACTTCCACCACCGTCGTAGATACAAGAATACTCAGCTCATTAGCTGCAAACCGTTCCATGACGGCTTCTTTCTCTTCATTATGTAAGCGTCCATGCATGAGGCCGACGGAAACATCCGGTTCAAACACAGCACTTAATTGATGATAGAGATCAACAGCATTCTGTATATCCAGTTTATCCGACTCTTCAATCAACGGGCTGATGACATAAGCTTGATGTCCCTGGTCAATTTCTTTTTTAATAAAGCTTAAAACGCGGTTGGTCATCTCACCTTTTACCCAATAAGTCTCTACCGGCTTCCTCCCTGCAGGCATTTCATCAATGACGCTGACGTCCATATCCCCGAAAGCCGTTATGGCCAGCGTCCGGGGGATCGGTGTCGCCGTCATGAACAGTACGTCCGGATGTAAACCTTTATCCCGAAGGGCTCTCCGCTGTTTGACACCGAAACGATGCTGTTCGTCAACAATAACGAATCCCAGGTCGGAAAACACGACCTCGTCCTGAATCAACGCATGAGTACCGATCAGGATATCTACTTCTTTCCGCTCAACAGCCTCCAATATTTCCTGTCGCTTTTTCCCCTTTATGGAACCTGTAAGCAGAGCGACATTGGCACGTCCACTAAACATTTCTTTAAGCGATTGGTAATGCTGCTCAGCAAGAATTTCTGTAGGAACCATGAGCGCTCCTTGAAAACCAGCGGTGATGGATGCATAAAGACCGATGGCAGCTACGGCGGTTTTACCTGAACCAACATCCCCTTGCAGCAGGCGGTTCATTCGATGCGGATGCTTCATATCGTGGAGAATTTCCGCAAGCGCCTTTTTCTGAGCCGAGGTCAGTTCGAATGGCAGGGCCTGTACGAACTCCGTCAAGCGTCCGTTGTCATACCGCTGGACAAGCCCTTCACTCGCCTCCCGGTGATACTTACGGAGAAGCTGCATTTTGAGCTGGAAGATAAGAAACTCCTCATAGATGAACCGGCGCTTCGCATGCTTAAGCAATACCCTGCTGTCGGGATAATGCATTTGTCTTAAAGCCTGTACGCGGTCCGGAAGCTTATATCCCAATGTCAACTCTTCAGGGAGAATCTCAGGAACGTCTTGCCCATACGCATCAAGAGCTGTACGGATCACTTTCCTGAGTGTCGTTAAGCTGACTCCTTCTTTCAGCGTATAAACCGGCTGGATCGGTTCCTGTTCTTTCGACTCGCCTTTTTTGAACTGGCTGACTGTAATCTGCAGCCGCTGCTGGTCCCATTTCCCCGTCACCGTAACGGTATCTCCCGGGTTCAGCTGTTTCTTGGCAAAAGCGCGATTGAACATTACAGCCTTCACAGCGAACTGTTCCACCTGCAACGTGAACGTCAACCGCGACTTTTTCCTACCAAAAAACTGAGGACAGGATCGGAGACGACCTGTCCCTCAATTGTCGCCTTCTCATTGTTTTCTAATTCTGTCAGGGGTTTAATTTCATAAGAATCATAACGGTGCGGAAAATAAAACAATAAATCCTCGACCGTAAACAAACCCAATTCATTCAAATTCGTTGCCAGTTTCGGTCCTACACCTTTCACTTCACTGATAGACTGTTGCAGCAATGGTTTCACTCTTTCTTCAACGAGATTCCGTACACTTTCGCTTCAAGCTCTCTTCCTGTTGGAGTGGCGGCGAGCCCCCCCTGGGCTGTTTCACGGAAATCTGACGGCATGCGCTGTCCCACCTTATACATGGCATCGATAACCTCATCACATGGAATACGGCTCGTCACACCTGCGAGCGCCATATCTGCAGCTACGACTGCGTTCGATGCCCCCATGGCGTTCCTTTTCACACACGGGACTTCCACCAATCCAGCTACAGGGTCGCAAATTAGACCTAGCATATTCTTAAGTGTTATCGCCATCGCTTCCGCTGATTGGGAAGGAGTGCCTCCTGCCATTTCTACAATGGCCGCAGCTGCCATACCGGCAGCAGAACCTACTTCCGCCTGACAGCCGCCTGCCGCACCGGAAATAGAAGCATTATTGGCTACAACGAATCCGAAAGCGCCGGACGTAAACAAGTACCGTACCATCTGTTCCCGCGTCGGTTTCAATTGATTTTTCACAGCAAACAATGTACCCGGGACACACCCGGCACTTCCAGCTGTCGGCGTCGCACAAATCGTCCCCATTGCCGCATTGACTTCGTTAGTGGCAACTGCTTTACTTACGGCGTCCATCATCAGATTACCGGATAAAGGAGTATGATTCTTCATATAATTCTGGATGAGTACGGCGTCACCTCCGGTCAGGCCGCTGTGGGATTTTACCCCTTTCAGTCCATCCTCAACCGCTTTCTCCATTACAGACAGGTTCCTTTCCATCTGCTCGATCACTTCTTCTCTCGTCAGCTGCTTCACGTCCATTTCCTGACGGATCATCACTTCCGAGATCTGTATGTTTTGACTCTCTGCCATTTCAACAAGCTCTGCTACGTTGCGAAACATGGGATCGCCCCTTTCTTTGTTGTCAGTCTGATATTTTGGCTACTTGTGTAATATGATCAGCACGCTCCAACTCGTTCAAAACGGAGTCGTCGATATTCTGATCCACTTCGATCACCATAAGCGCCTGTTCTCCCTGCGCTTTCCTCGATACTTCCATTCTACCGATATTGATTTCATTCCTGGCAAGGACCGCCGTCGCAGAGGCAATTGCTCCGTAACGATCATTATGAATCAATAAAATGGCAGGGTGGCTTCCCGACAAACGCAGTTCAAAGCCGTTCAGCTCCGTAATCTCCGCCTTACCGCCTCCGATGGATATGCCTACAAGCTCAAGTTCTCCATCCTCATCACCTATTTTGACGCAGGCGGTGTTCGGGTGATCCGTATGGGAATCCTCCTCATAAAAACGGATTTTCATTCCGTTCTTCCTTGCTGTTACCAAAGATTCCCGGATCCGCTGATCGTCGGTATCGTAATCGAGCAGCCCTCCGATAATCGCGACATCTGTACCGTGCCCTTTATAAGTTTTTGCAAATGATCCATACAGATGGATATGCGCATATTTGGGCTCTCTGCCGAATAAATGACGTGCGGCTCTGCCTATCCTGGCCGCACCTGCTGTATGTGAACTGGACGGACCGATCATGACAGGTCCGATGATATCGAAAACAGAACGATATTTCATTTGTTTCACCTTCCCCTTGTTTCTGTCTCTATTGCACGAAAGAAAACGCTTACTAACATCGAATAATCCCCTATCATCTTATCACAAACTTGAGATTTTCACCTCCATTTTACTAGAATACAAATAATGCTGCTTGTAAGATACTTTAATCAAGAGTAAAATAGATGGTTGTGGGTTACTCGGTAACCGGGTGGGAGAGGGATAACTTCATAGAGGAGATTGAAATGCTCAATCAGCAAAGCAATCGTGCAGACTGGAAGAAAGAGGGTCTGGCAGGTTTAATCGGCTATTTTACGACTGTTTACATCGTAGCTGTCAACAGCCAGATCATGGAGAGTGCCGGACTTCCGCTTGAAAGCGGAATGGTGGCAACGATTCTTGCCAGTGCACTAGGCTGTTTGATCATGGCCTTATATGCGAACGCACCTATGGTTCTGATACCAGGTATGGGGGTCAACGCTTTATTCGCCTATTCCATTGTCGAAGGGACAGGAATGGATTTCCAGCAGGGGCTGGCCGTTGTCGTCGTTGCTTCGATACTGTTTCTCATCACAGCATTTACGAAGCTTGGAGACTGGCTGAAGCAGGCGATCCCTTCTTCTTTGAAGCACGCCATTACGGTCGGATTAGGTTTATTCCTTACATTGATCGGATTGGAGAAAGGTGGACTTGTCGTCAAAGGCGATCACTCGTTGATTGCCCTTGGAAACCCCTCGTCAGCACTAGTAATGACGAGTATCCTGACGCTGTTTATCGGCATTTTCCTCTTCACCAGAAATGTACCTGGGAACTTCCTGATCACGATGGTCGCAGGAACGATTCTTGCGAAGTTCACCGGCGTTCTTGGTGAAAAAGGAGATCCCATTTCTCTCGGAAGCCAATCCTTCGCCTATATGCCGGACTTTTCAACCATTGGACAATTCGGTTTTTGGATGGCGGTCTTTCCGCTGGCGATCGTACTCATCTTTGAAAACATGGGTTTGATCCACGGACAGCTGGGAATGCTTGATCAAGAAGGGAAGTTCAAACGTTCTTATCAGGCGTCTGCCTTTTCCGCACTTACGACAGGGTTCCTCGGCACTTCGCCTACTGTTTCATCCGCAGAGAGTGCAGCTGTTATAGCCTCAGGCGGTAAAAGCGGAAAATCGAGCTTGACGATGGCTGTGTTGTTCATCGGGACGCTTTTTCTAATCCCTTGGATCTCTATGGTGCCTTCTACAGCTATTGCGCCGATTCTAATCATCGTCGGGGCCCTTATGGTGCAGAACATCAAAGAGATTCCGATTGACCAATTATCAGAGTCCATGCCGGCCTTTCTTATCATTGTGATGATTCCGTTCACTTATTCCATAGCAGATGGGATGGCTTTTGGATTTATTGCCTACCCTATTGTCAAGTTTGCTATTGGAAAGCAAAGGGAATTGTCGGCACCGGTCGTTCTTATCGCCATGATCTTTCTCATTGAATTTATCGTTCGTTCACTTGGACATTAATACAGATGAACGTATTTACCCGTTCTCTGAAAAAACCGGCTGCACCCTTTCTCTTGAAGAAGGGCGATCAGCCGGTTTTTTATTTCGCTACAAATCCCTAACCTCTTTGGACACGCCAGCGGAGCATTACGGTCATTTTGCAGCAGTCCACCCCTCCAGCCGTGCCTTTCCACTGAATTTTGATCCTCTCCGGGTTATAATCAAAGTCGAAATCTCCCACTGCTCCAGCCTCTTTAATCATTTGTTCCACCTTTGGACGATTCGACCGCTGAGCTGCCTCCATTAGCTCATCGGCGAATTCCTTCGATGCCTCCACCCGCTCCATCACTTTCTCTGCCCCGTTCATCATTTGTTTCGCTGCCTTCGCAGATTGACGAAACAAGCTGCTGTCGACTTCAGGGAAAGCTGGTCTGCCGACTTGAACATAAGCAGGAATCCGGTAATCATACATGAAATAGGGATAGGGTACCCAGACCATAGGCAAGAATAAAACCTCCCCTTGTTTGCTCCTTTCTTCATGTTTATGTGAATAGGCAGAAAAGAAAACAAAAAAAGAAGACGTTGAAACGTCTTCTTTTTTAATCTTCAATAGGAATGATAGACGAACCCTGCTTTTTAAATAAAATCGTCAGCAGGCCGTCTTGGAAAGATGCCCGAAAGACAGTGTCTGAAACAGTGAATGGAAGTGGAATGATTCTTTCTTTCCGAGTAAACGAACGGCTCTGATTAAAATAATTCATGGAGTGATCATGAACGTAACGATCCTCGGAACCCTCCACCCTGATTCTCACCTGGCTGCCGACATGTTCAAGATGAATCTGCTCTCTCTTAACTCCCGGAAGATATGCTTCAATCGTGTATTCTTTGTCTGTTTCAACCACCTCTATCGGAATAGTGGTGGTTTGGATATAGTGATCGAGCTTCTGGAAGGCATCTCCAAAAAAGGAATCAACTACTTTCATCACATCTTCCAAATCCTGCTGAAACAAATCCGGCAAATGATCGTTTTTATTCTTCATAGGGACACCTCTTTGGTTGAAGTTATACCCTACCAACATATGCCCAGATCAATCTTCAGGTTCCTCACTCATGGAAATCAAGACCGGATGCCACCGCTTTTACATAGCCTTTGCGGATAACGAAGTCTCCGAATTTCTCGTCCTCTTCCCTTTCCTTCGCATAGCGGTGAATCATCGGTTTCAGCTCTTTAAGGATTTCTTCTTCACCAATGTTCTCTCTATACAATTTATTCAAACGATCCCCTGTGAATCCAGCTCCGAGATACATGTTATATTTGCCAGGCCCTTTTCCAATGAATCCGATCTCTCCCAACGCCGGGCGGGAACACCCATTCGGGCATCCGGACATTCGGATAACGATCTCCTGTTCTTTCAATCCGGCTTCATCTAAAATCTCTTCCAGGTGGTCGATCAATGTCGGGAGATACCGCTCCGCCTCCGCCATTGCCAATCCGCAAGTCGGCATCGAAACACATGCCATTGAATTTCGACGGAGAGCAGAATTCTGGCTGCCGTCCGACAACCCGTATTGTTCAATCAATGCTTCAATCACAGGCTTCTCCGCTTCTGATACTCGTGAGATGATAAGGTTTTGGTTGGGGGTCAGACGGAATTCCCCGATTTGGGTTTCCGCTATTTTTCTCAGTGCTTCCTTTAATTTATACCCTTCCGCATCCTTGATGCGTCCATTCTGGATAAAGAATGTGTGGTGCCAGGTCCCGTCTTCTCCTTTGACCCAGCCGTACCGGTCCCCGTTGTGATCAAAATGATATGCCTTCGCTTCTTCCAACGCATAACCTAATCGACGATTAAGTTCCTCCAGAATCTGATCGGCTCCTAATCTGTCAACCGTGTACTTGAACCGGGCGTTCTTACGATTGGAACGATTGCCGTAATCCCGCTGTATCGTCAAAATTTTCTCCGCTACATCAACCACCTGCTCCGGCACACAGAAGCCGATGGTACGACCGAGCTGCGGATATGTCGAAGTGTCGCCGTGGGTCATTCCCATCCCCCCGCCAACGACGACGTTGAATCCCTGCAGCTTTCCATCGTCCAATACAGCGATGAACCCCAGGTCCTGTGAAAACACATCCACGTCATTGGAAGGTGGAACGGCAATGCCTATTTTGAATTTCCTCGGCAGATACAGCGGTCCGTAAATCGGCTCTTCTTCCTGACCGTCCACCACTTTTTCTTCATCCAGCCAAATTTCATGATACGCTCTTGTCCGCGGAAGGAGATGTTCACTCACTTTCTTCGACCACTCATACACTTCTTTATGAAGGGCGGATTGCTCAGGGTTAACGTTACACATGACGTTCCTGTTCACATCGCCACATGCCGCAATGGTGTCCATCAATACGGCATCCATCGCCTGTATCGTCTTCTTCATGTTCCATTTTAAAATACCGTGCATTTGAAACGTCTGACGGGTCGTCAGTTTCAGCGTTTCATTGCCGTACTGGTCTGCCAGACGATCCATAGCCAGCCACTGGTCGGGAGTCGCCACACCACCGGGAAGGCGCACCCTGATCATGAATTGATACGCCGGCTCTAATTTCTGCTTTTTTCGTTCGTTCCGCAGGTCCCTGTCATCCTGCATGTAGCTGCCGTGAAATTTCAAAAGCTTCGTTTGATCATCAGGAATGCTTGCAGAAAGCGGCTCCTGGAAACTCTCGACAAGATCGCCTCGTAAAAACCGGCTCTTTTCTTTAATCTCTTCCATTTCACTCGGAGGACCTTCCGGTTTATGCAATGTTTTGTGTTCAGACATCCGTAAAACTCCTTCCCGCTATTAGTAAACGTCTCTCTGATAGCGCTTTGATTTTCTAAGTTCTGTCAAATAATTTTCTGCTTCTTCTCTTGTATAAGCGCCTTCCTGCTGGAAGATATCAAGCAGGGTTTCCTGCACGTCTTTCGCCATGTGTTTCTCATCGCCGCAAATATAAAGATAAGCACCTTCCTCAATCCATTGGAAGACCTCTTTACTCTTTTCACGCAGGCGGTGCTGCACATAGACCTTTTGATCGGTATCCCTGGAAAAGGCAACGTCCATATTCGTCAGAACGCCGTCTTTGATCCATTTCTGCCATTCCGTCTGATAAAGAAAGTCCGTCACGAAGTGCTGTTCACCGAAGAACAGCCATGACTTCCCTTCCGCTTCCGACTCTTCCCATTCCTCCATAAAGGAACGGTAAGGTGCAATACCAGTACCAGCGCCGATCATGATGATCGGCCGGGTCGTGTCTTCCGGAAGCTTGAAATTCTGGTTTTTCTGTACAAAAACCGAAAGCTGATCCCCGGGTTTCGTCCTTTCGGCACACTGTCCGGAACAGACTCCCGTCCGCTTTCTCCCATGAGAATCATAGCGAAGCGCCCCTACCGTCAAATGAACCTCGTCGGGGTTGGCTTTCAGGCTTGAGGCAATTGAATATAGACGTACTGGAATCTTACGTAATGCAGTAAGGAATGCATCGACATCGACTTCCCAAGGTCCATAGTCTTTGACGAAATCCAACAGATCCCTCCCGTGAATGTATTGGGAAACTTGCTCTTTATCTGTCAAGAGATCCGCTAAACTCTCATTAGAAGTAAAAGGAGCGAGCTTTTCGAGGAGGGGCTTGGTAAGAACCGTAATCTCAAAATGGGTCAGCAGCGCTTCTCTAAGCGCACGGACCTCCCCTTGCTTATTGACTGAGACGGACCTCTCCGGATCCCAATTCATCTCTGTAATCAGTGCATCTACCAAGGAAGGCTCATTTTGGGGATAGATTCCGAGACTGTCTCCAGGCTCATAGGTCAGACCGGACCCTTCCAAGTCGATCTCCAAATGCCGGGTTTCTTTGTTGGAACCCTGCCCGTTCAAATTGATGTTCTCCAACACTTCCGCCTGAAACGGATTAGATTTGGAGTGGACCGGTACGTCGTCCGTAAGCGGTGCAGCAGCTGCAGCAGGAGAATTGGTTTCTGACGCAGAACCCAGCTGCTGACTAACGCCCCGCCACCACTCCTCCGCGGGATCTTCATAATCAAGATCACAATCGACCCTCGGATACATCCTTTCCGCGCCAAGTTCAGCGAGCTTCTCATCGATCACTTTACCGGTCTCGCAGAACAAGTCATAAGAGCTGTCTCCAAGTGCCAAAACCGAATACCGAACCCCCTCCAGCTTCGGTGCACGCTTCCCATGGATAAATTCATAAAACGACAGCGCGTTATCCGGCGGATCTCCTTCTCCATGCGTACTGGTCAAAATGAGAAGATCCTCTACATTTTTCAAAGCCTTCGGTTTGAAGTCATCCAGTGCTGATAACGTCGTTTCAAACCCCTTCTTATCCAACGTTTCCTTGTACTGTTCTGCCAGTGACTGACAGTTCCCCGTATGAGATCCGTAGAGGATGGTAATACTCCTCGTTGCAGCAGCCTTCTCCTCTGTAGTGGAAGGGTGAGACTGAGCAGCAGGGTCTGCTTCGGTTGAAGCCAGGGAAGATGCCAAATACCCGCTTAACCATATTTTTTGATGATTACTTAATGATGTTAATAACTGGTTTAACAAGTCCGCCTGATCTTTATTGAACGGACTGTTGCTGACTTGTAAGGACAACATTTCCACCTCCATAAAACCTTTATTTTTTTATTTCGGAAGCTTTCGCTTTATAGTAGCGATCAAGTGTGACGACCATCGCCCCCATTTTCGGACGGGCGGGCTGAATCACTGTGGATATTCCCTGACCGGCAAGCTCCTCTGCTGTTACTTTGCCAACGGCGACGGCTGTGACGTCCTTTTCGAAGGAAGCGGTGAGACGGCTGCGATCCGCATCTTTTTCAAACAAGTTTTTCACCTGAGTTTTACTCGTGAACACCACCGCATCCAGTTCCCCCGCAAAAATAGCATTCTTCAAATTGTCGATAATGGACAAAGATGGCTTTTCAAATGTGTAAGGCTTTGATAAATAGACGGAAAATCCAAGTTGTTCCAAGGATTCCTTCCATACGGCATCATCCTGATCATACGCCTGCAGGAACAACCTTCCGCCCGAAGCCGCTTCTTTCTGAATGCGCTCCACAAGATCCTTCATCGTCCCATCTGCCGCAACGAGGGCCGGCTTTATCTCGTTTTCTTTTAACCAATCCATTGTCTTCGAACCTCTAACAGCAAGCGTTTCTGTGTTCAGCTTTTTTACAAAAGCACGGGACAATTTTCTTTCAGAGGCTGCATTGTTAAGCGTCCTTGCACCGATTCCGGTTGTTAAGACGACAAGGTCGAATGGTTCATCCAGATAGTCTTTGACATTTCTCACACAGCGCTCTTCGTGGAGCACCTGCTTCCCTTGAATCGGATAGACAGAGGCACGGCCGCCTAAATTTTCTATAAGGGAAGTAATGGCTTCCGACCTTCGATCCGCTGCCACACCTATGTGTTTATTCGTTAATCCTGACACGTCCCTCCCCCTTTCCTATAGCTATGTATATCATCAAGCACCCGCTTTTGCGCTTCTGTATCGTGGTAGTCCTCCTTGAGGATTTCTCTTAAAAAATCATGCTGTGTTTCTTTGTTCATACTGCTTTCTTTAAGCAGCGTACGGCAGTGATGTAAGAAGTCAACATACTCCCCATAACCTTCGCCGTATTCGCTTTCCAGGCGTTGTTTTAATTTGGAGGCAAGCATCGGACTCGCTCCGTCGGTTGATACGGATATTGTCAACCTCCCGCGTTTAAGGAACCCCGGAAAGTGTACATTCCCCCCGCTGCCACCATCCACTCTGTTGATCAGTGGTATCCTTTCACTTAAAGCAGCAATACGGTCATTCTCTTTTTGGTCGCTTGTAGCAATGATCAGGAGGTCCGTTCCTTTGCTGTCGGAACTAGTGAACGTTCGACGGTAACAAGTAATCTCCCCACTCTTCTCCAACAGGGAAAGCTCGGGATGGAGGGAAGGGCTGACAACGATTATTTCTGCGCGGCAGGTCATCAGCGTTTTCACCCGCTTAAGCGCGACGCGCCCACCGCCGGCAACGACGACTCTCCGCCCTTTCCATTCCACCATCATAGGTAAGTGACTGTTCACAGGAAGTCTCCTCTCAAGGTGTCTTCATTCCCACCAGCGTTTCTTTCACACGATCCGCCATCGCTTCGATCATATGAGGATGGTCATTCAAATGTCCGGAAATCTTCACCGCATATCCTTGTTCCGCAGCCTTTTGCACCTTAGCTTCCATAGAACGGAGAAGTACTCCGGTAAACCACAGGTACGGGACGACGACGGTAGGCTTACCCGATTCCAACACTGCATGAAAAGCCTCATCGTAGCTTGGAGTGATTGCGGCAAGGTAACAAACATGAACACTGTCCGCACCCGCTTTGCTCCGCAAACGCTCTCCAATAAATTCCATTGCCGTTCTTGTTGATGGATGTCTGCTGCCCCTTCCAACGAGAAGGATATTAGGAGTTTGATTCCCTGCAACAATGTCCCTTACTCGATCAACAAGGACGTCGATAATACGCTCCTGTACTCCAAGGGGTTCCCCGTAATGCAGTTCAACACCAGGAAAGCGCAGCTTCGCCTTATCAAGCTCCTCCGGTATATCTTCAAAATAATGCCCCGCGCTCAGAAGCAGTACCGGTAAAACGGCGATTCTCGTCGCACCCTTCTTGACAAGACGGTGGATTCCTTCCTCAATGTCTGGTTCGGCTAATTCAAGAAAACATCGTTCGAAAAGGGGAATGCCGATCTCTTCCTGGACTTTACTCAAAAAATCAAGCGCCTGCTCTGTTGCTTCTTTCTTTCTGCTTCCATGACTGACATAGAGAACTGCGTCCATCTTTCTCCCCCTTTCATTCAGCCGACAATCGATTTTGCGATGTCCACCTGGTCCTCCTGCTGTATCGATTCAAACCACTGCAGCTGCTCACGCAATTTCACAACTTCACCAACGACGATCATCGCCGGGTTCTTCATATCTGCAGCTTTAGCAACGATATCCTCAAGCGTCCCGGTAACGGTTTCCTGCTGTTCCGTCGTGCCCCATCGAACGAGAGCGACAGGAGTATCGAGCCCTCTGCCATGTTTCACGAGTTTTCCGCAGATATCCGGCAGCTTCTTCACACCCATGTATATACAAAGAGTGTCCATACTTTTCGCTACGTGTTCCCAATAAGCATCCTCTTCAATGCCAAGCTTACTTACCCCGGAGATGAAGGCTACGGAAGAACTGTATTCCCGATGGGTGACAGGTATGCCTGCATAAGCGGGAGCCGCGATACCGGAGGTAATTCCAGGAACAATTTCAAAAGCGATCTGGCGTCGGGAAAGTTCTTCGGCCTCTTCTCCACCGCGCCCGAATACGAACGGGTCGCCGCCTTTCAATCGAGTGACTGTTTTGCCCTGAAGCGCATATTTACACAAAAGATGATTGATTGTTGATTGTGTCAAGGCGTGATGATCCGGCCGTTTCCCACAGAATATAAGCTCCGCATGATCCGGGGCTTCATCGAGTAATTCTTGATTGATGAGCCGGTCATACAGAATAACGTCCGCCTGCTGGATTGCTTTCAGCCCTTTGACCGTAATCAAATCATAATCACCTGGTCCTGCTCCGACAATATAAACCTTAGCCATCTATGATGCTCCCTTCGGTATCCACCCTTTTTCTTCCAAAACCTGCAACAGCTGTTCGGCACATGCTTCGATATCATATTGATGAGAGGAAACAACAGCTTCCGGTGTTTCGGGGGCTTCATATGGAGAATCGATTCCAGTAAAGCCTTTGATCTCTCCGGAGCGGGCTTTTTTATAAAGCCCTTTAGGATCACGTGCTTCACAAGCTTCCAATGGACACTCAACATAAACCTCAAGGAAGTCCCCTTCTGGAATTGATGCGCGCACCTGCTCCCTGTCACTCTTGAACGGAGAGATAAATGCTGTCAGTACAATCGTCCCACTATCAGCAAACAACTTTGCGACTTCCCCAATCCTTCGAATATTTTCCGTACGATCCGCTTCAGAAAAACCGAGATCCGCATTCAATCCGTGACGGATGTTGTCGCCATCAAGCAGATACGTATGAACACCACGCTCATGCAGGAGATGGTTCAGCTGATTGGCGATGCTGGACTTGCCGGAACCGGAAAGTCCCGTGAACCAGAGGACACCACTGTGGTGTCCATTCTTCTTCCGGTAGGATTCCTGACTTACAGATGCTTCGTGCCAAGTAAGATTCCGTTCCATTCCCTTCACCCCTTTACGTCTGCAGCTTTCGCCTGCAGCCCTTCAATCAAAACTTCTACAACTTCCGGGCGGCTGAATGTCTTCGGCGGTTTCTCCCCGCTCCGTAACAGCTCACGGACTTTGGTTCCGGAAAGGATGACGTGATTTTCCTTATCGTGCGGGCACGTCTTGTGAGAGGCCATCGCTTCACATGCCTTACAATAAAAACTGTGTTCAAAGAACATCGGAGTAATATCAAGTTCGCCTTCGCCGTAGTGAGAGAATATCTTCTGTGCGTCATACGTTCCGTAGTAGTCACCTACTCCAGCGTGGTCACGGCCGACGATGAAATGAGAGCAGCCGAAGTTTTTACGGACGATGGCATGGAAGATCGCTTCCCTTGGACCTGCGTAGCGCATGGCTGCACGGAAAACGGCCAGGGTCACGCGGTCCTTCGGATAGTAATGATCAAGCAGTACCTGGTAGCTCTTCATCCGAACATCACTTGGTATGTCATCGCTCTTCGTTTCGCCGACCAACGGGTTCAGGAATAAACCGTCAACCGTCTCCAAGGCCGCTTTTTGAATATATTCGTGGGCGCGGTGGACAGGGTTCCTTGTTTGGAAACCGACAACCTTCCTCCATCCGTTCTTTTCGAAAAGTGCTCTCGTTTCTTTCGGATCGAGGTAAAACTCTTCTCCGTGTTCTTTTGCTGACGAAGCAAAAACCTGGATAGTACCGGATACATAATAGTCGGGGCGTTCAAACAACTTTTTGACACCCGGGTGAGCAAGGTCCGTAGTTAAATATACTTTTTGCGCTTCTTTTTCTTTGTCAGGTTTGAAGATGTCTTCAATCTCAATCACACCGTACACCGTTCCATCATGGATAAGCTTGGCTTCTTTTCCTAACGATTCTGCCTTCTCTTGACTTACAGGCAGCGTAATCGGAATGCTCCAGGGTGTCCCGTCTTTCAAACGCATCGTATCGACGACGGATTCATAGTCTTCCTTGTTCAGGAACCCTTCCAGCGGACTGTATGCTCCGTTACCGATCAGCTCCACGTCACTGAGAGCCATTCCATCCAGTTCGATACTGTCCTTCGGTAAATCCTCCGGTGTTTCGTTCCATCTATTGATTAACTTCCCTCCATGGGGTTTAATGACTGCCATTTCATACATCCTCCTATTAGTTCGTTTCGATTAGTTCGTTTCTGATGGGCCCGGGGTGTGAAGACCACACTCCGTTTTATTAAATCCTTTCCAGCGGCCGGAGCGATCGTCGCCGACGGCCTGGGATGTACAAGGAATACATCCTACACTTGGATAGTTTTGGTCATGCAAAGCATTGTAATCCAAGCTATTTAGTCGGATATAATGCCATACGTCGTCCCAAGTCCAATGTATCAGTGGACAAACTTTCACGGACTTAAACCGTTCATCTTTGTTGATGAAATCCGTCTTCGCTCTGCTCGGGGACTGTTCTCTGCGCAGGCCGGAAAGCCAGGCAACCGCACCGGACAGTTCCTCTTCCAACGGTTTGATCTTCCGGATGTAACAACACTGGTCCGGCTGTCTCTTCCACAAAGCGGAACCATGCTTTTCTGCCTGTTCTTCCACTGTAAGCTCCGGTAATTTCATATGAATATGAAGCGCCGGATACCGTTTCTTCACTTTATCAATCAAATCGTAGGTTTCCTGGAAGTGAAGACCTGTGTCGAGAAAAACGACATCCGCATCCGGTTTGACCTGCGAAATCAGATCGATGAGTACCATTCCTTCTGCGCCGAAGCTGCACGCATAAACCACGTCAGAACCATACTGGTCGTATGCCCATTGAATGACCTTTCTCGCGCCTTTCGTATCATCCTCTGGCTGATCATTTTTGAATGGATCACCGGAAAAATGCTGGTACGTAAGTAAGTTTCCCATACACTCGCCTGCCTTTCTCCAAATAAAAACGCCCCTCTTCCGGAAAAGAAGAAGGGCGTCTGAAAGTAAGATACGTCCTTCTTATCTTTCCAAATGCTTTCAGCATCTGCTGGAATTGGCACAGCGTCTAACTTTAACGGTTAGACCCGTTGCCGAGGCTTCGATGGGCCAGTCCCTCCACCTCTCTAGATAAGAAAAATTAGTCGATTGGATATTTCAAAAAAACTAATTGATTCAAATAGTAGGCTTCTTTCTAAGATATGTCAACAGGTTTTTTAAAAATTACAACTTTTCTGTTTTTAATATTGACAATGGTCCCCCTCTGCTTTAATTTGGTAAGTAATCAAAGCAAGATACTATATCCTTATGAAGAGCCGGGGGAGGAAACTGGTCCAACGATCCCGCAGCAACCTTTTAAAGGTGCTCCATCCAGCAGACATTGTCTGAAAGATAAGGAGAGGAACGAAAGCCTCTTCTGTGTGAAGGGTTTTTTTATTTTTGTAGAAAACCTCTTCACACATAAAACCAAGTATTCTCATATGATTAATCATACACCATATGGGAGCTGGAATTAAAGGGTAAAAGGAGAGGTTGGATTGAATAAATTAATTGTTTTCGCATTAGTGGGATTTTTTGCTCAGTTAGTCGATGGTGCTCTCGGCATGGGCTTCGGATTGACTTCCTCAACGATTCTGCTTGCCTATGGACTTGCTCCGGCAGTAGCTTCTGCATCCATTCATATGGCTCAAGTGGCAACGACGGCCGCTTCCGGCTTCTCTCACTATAAATTCGGGAATGTCGATAAGCGTCTCGTCGTTATTCTGGCTGTTCCCGGTGCCATCAGCGCTTTTCTCGGTGCAGCTGTATTAAGCTGGGTTCCAGGAGAAATTATCCGACCCTACATATCACTCTTCCTCCTCGTATTAGGAATCTATATCATCATTCGTTTCCTTACCATGGGACAGAAGCGGCGCCAGGAGAAGCGGCCTTTCAAAAAGAGCTTTTTGTTTCCCCTTGGATTTATCGGAGGTTTTCTTGATGCAGTCGGCGGCGGCGGGTGGGGACCAGTGAATACGCCCGTTCTCCTGGCAAGACAGAAGCTTGAACCCCGAAAAGTGATTGGAACGGTAGATACCAGCGAATTCATCGTCACTGTTTCTGCGACCCTCGGGTTTCTTATCTTTCTTGGCTGGGAGCAATTCAGCTGGCTGCTCGTATCTGCGTTTGTGATCGGCGGGGTTATTGCGGCCCCCCTTGCTGCCTGGCTTGTGAAAATAATGCCGTCTCTCGTATTAGGTGTCCTCGCCGGTGGATTCATCGTTTTGACAAATATCCGAACGCTTTTGAATACAGTAGAGCTTGGAGACACCTCCATCGCCATTATTTACACGGCTTTAGTCCTTGCCTATATCTGCATGGTTCTCTTGTCCATCCGCAGAAACTTCCGGCTTAAGCCGGCAACCAGGTAGCAGGAACAGTGTTGTACTGAGCAGCACGCTTTTATGATAATATAAAAAAAGAGATCAGAGCTGTATGCTCTGATCTCTTTTTCTATATTTTATTCAATAGAGAAGATATAGGAATAAATCGGCTGTCCACCTGTGTGAACTTCCACTTCCAAATCTTCGAACGTATCTTCAATATACGCTTCCAACTGACCAATTTCATCTTCTTCAACTTCTTCACCAGTAAGAATGGTCAGGATTTCATCTTCATCCTCATCGATCATCTCGCGAAGCAGAGCCTTCGCTGCCTCTAACGCTTCTTTTGCCGTTGTTTGTATTTTACTTTCCGCGATCCCCATAAAATGGCCTTTTTCAATGGCTAGTCCATCGATCTGGGTATCCCGTACCGCATACGTAACCTGTCCGGTTTTCACTTCGGACATCAGCTGGCTCATTTCCTCTTTATTCGTGTCAAGATCCGCTTCCGGATTAAATCCTAGAAGAGCACTCATTCCCTGCGGAATGGTCTTCGTCGGAATAACGGCTACTTCCACATCAGCAAGCTCGGCCGCCTGTTCCGCCGCCATCACAATATTCTTATTGTTCGGGAGAATGAGCACACGGTCTGCATGGGCTTCCTTGATCGCTTCCGACAGATCCTGGGTACTAGGGTTCATTGTTTGTCCACCTTGGATGACAACTGTCGCGCCGAGGCTTTCGAACAATTTCCTGATCCCTTCCCCCATACTTACTGTGACGATACCGTATGGCGCTTTCTTTTCCTGCTTAGCGCCTTTTTTCTTGTCTCCTACAATAGATGTATGCTGTTCACGCATATTCTCGATCTTCATGTTAATGAGACTGCCGTACTTCTGACCGAGCGTCATCGCTTCGCCGGGATACTCGGCATGAACATGCACTTTAATTAAGTCTTCATCGGAAACGACTAGGAGGGAATCACCAATTTCGCTGAGCTGGTTGCGGAATGCATCCTCATCATAAGGGTTTTCCGCAAGCTTGTCCTCTTCGAATTTCACCATGAATTCCGTGCAATAGCCGTATTCGATATCTTCCGTATTCATGAAATCCTGAGCAGATTTATGATGTTCTGCATTGACCATATCATCCATGGATACGGTTTCCTGAACTGCCGGAAGTTCTTCCCCTTTCAAGGAAGCAAGAAATCCTTCATAAATGGTTACAAGACCCTGGCCGCCACTGTCCACGACTCCGACTTCCTTTAAAACAGGAAGCAGTTCCGGGGTCCGTTTAAGCGATGCTTTCGCAGCTTTTACCACTTCTTCCATAAACGGAATGAAAGCCGTGTGCTTTTCTGCAGCTTCCACCGAACCTTCCGCTGTTTCACGAGCTACGGTAAGAATTGTTCCTTCTACCGGTTTCATAACCGCTTTATAGGCTGTATCCACGCCGCCTTCAAGAGCCGCCGAGAAATCTTTCGTTGTCAACGTTTCCTTATCTTCATTAACTTTTGAGAAACCACGGAAGATTTGAGAAAGGATGACACCGGAATTCCCACGGGCGCCCATAAGCAGTCCCTTGGACAGTGCTTTCGCCACTGCCCCTGCATGATTTTGATCTACGGTTTTCACTTCCTCCGCTCCGGAGGTCATGGATAAGTTCATGTTCGTTCCTGTATCTCCGTCTGGTACGGGAAATACGTTTAGGGCATCGATCATCTGGGAATTTCTCTTCAGATGATGCGCCCCCTGTAAAATCATTTCGGCCAACATTTTGCCGTCTAGCTTTTCTACCGTCACACTTACGTCCTCCTTTGACTGCAACCGCTGCTTTATGCGCTTGTCACACGGACTCCCTGGATAAAGATGTTCACAGAGTCAACGGACAAACCGACTGTTTTGTTCAGTGTGTATTTCACTTGAGATTGGACGTTATGAGCCACCTCAGAAATCTTCGTCCCATAACTTACGATGATAAACATATCTATATGAAGGCGATCTTTGTCCTGTCTGACAACGACCCCTTTGGAAAAATTTTCTTTACGGAGCATTTCGGACAGGCCGTCCCGTATCTGGTTCTTCGAAGCCATGCCGACAATTCCATAACACTCGACTGCCGCCCCTCCGGCGATCGTTGAGATTACTTCATTACTAATAGTGATATGACCATATTGGTTGTTCAAATCCACGGACATATAGATCCTCCTTTATAATCCTCGTATTCTTACTCAATTATAACATAAGATTCACAGGTGAATTCTGCTTCAATTCCCGAAAAGGATCTGAATATCCCTTATATACTTTGAGACATATCCATGTATCTGTCAAGAAGAAATTCTTGATATAATTCGACCTATCTTATTGCAAACCTTATTTTGATATGATAAAGTTACTAAGTATCTGATGATTTATGTAACAGGAGGGATTTTTCATGGCACGTAGTGTTATATCTGGTAAAGGTACACGTTCAGGTAACCACCGTTCACACGCGATGAACGCTAATAAACGTCAATTCAAAGCTAACCTTCAAAAAGTACGTATTCTTGTAGATGGTAAGCCTAAGAAAGTTTACGTTACTGCACGTGAGCTAAAATCAGGCAAATTACAACGCGTATAACTCTTTGAACAAAAGAAGCACCCGGATTCCGGGTGCTTTTTTTGTTGGGCCTGTTAGTCTTTTTTGAATGTACTTATGACTGCACGCACTATGCCCCCGACGAACCGCGGGAGTTTGATAGTATAAAATTTCAAAGAGCCCCTCCTCCTGTTATAACTGATGGAACAACCCTTCTCTACCCTCTATTAGTCAAGTCTTTGCTTCTTATTACTAAGAGTATGCCTGCCTGAAAGGAAAAAGTACCCGTATCTTCAAGAAGCCTGTTCGAAATGCAGAGGGTTGATCCATAAGGTACATATGCGTCTGTGAGTGGATAATAAAAACCCTTTAGAGTAAGCCCTGACACATCCAGGGTGACAGGCAGGAAAGAGATGTACGGGTATTCTTCATCCGCTTCTATCGTATGCTCTCCGGCTTTGACTAATTCCACTCGATTTTGTTTATCTACGATGGTCGCTTTCACATCCCGTTCTGCAAGCGTGTAAAGCAGCTGAATGTTAGCTTGGGAATGATCAAGCCTTCCTCCCGTCACTCCGACTAATAAAATATGCGCAGGGTTTCTTTTTTGTGCTTCTATCACAGCAAGCTCAAGATCGGTTTCATCTTTCTCATCCGGATATATACGTGTTTCAGCTGCCGAAGCCTGAATACGCCTTAATACTTCCAGTGATACAGAATCAAAGTCTCCGATGGCAAGATCCGGTTTAATGCCTTGCTCGATCAGTACTTCGGCTCCCTTGTCTGCACCGATCCACAGGCAATCCCCTTGCACTGTCTGTTTCAGGTCTGGTATGTAAGCTGCCGGTCCTCCTCCGACAATGACGATGGTGTGGTTCATATGATTCCCTCCAAGATTAATGATGAATAAACAAGAAGCTCAAATGGATGCCTGCTGGCAATCATTTGAGCTTCTTCCCCTTATAAAGAGCTGCGAATCGCATCTATCGCTTTTTTACGGTCGGGGTGATTGAAAACAGCGCTTCCTGCTACGAGGACATCAGCACCGGCTTCGGTGCAAAGGCGTGCCGTTTCTTCATTGACGCCGCCATCAATCTCAATTTCAAAATCCAGCGCTTCTTCCGTTCTCCATGCATCGATCTGGCTGACTTTAGGCAGTACAGAATGTATGAATGACTGACCACCGAAACCAGGATTGACCGTCATTAACAATACAAGATCCACGTCTTTCAGTATAGGACGAATCGCTTCGGCAGGTGTCGCAGGGTTAATGACCACACCTGCTTTCACCCCGTGACTTTTAATCAGTTGGATGGTGCGGTGGAGGTGCGGACACGCTTCCTGATGGACCGTTAGAATATCTGCGCCCGCTTTGGCGAACGTTTCCACGTAAGCTTCCGGATTCTCGATCATTAAATGGACGTCAAGCGGAAGGCTCGTCACCGGGCGGACCGCATCAACAATCAAAGGGCCGATCGTAATGTTTGGAACGAAATGTCCATCCATGACATCTACATGGATATAATCTGCTCCTGCGAGCTCGACGTCTTTAATTTCCTCTCCCAGTTTAGCAAAATCGGATGCTAAGATGGATGGTGCAATTTTTGTCATCGTTTAATACCTCGGCTTTCTATTCTGTATTTCTTCCAGGAACTGCAGATAATGTTGGTAGCGCTGGCTGCTGATGTTACCTGCCTCTACTTCCATTTTCACCGCACATTTAGGCTCTTTATGATGCAGGCAGCCTCTGAATTTGCACCCATCCTGAACCGCCACAAATTCCGGAAAGCACTCCGGCAGCTGTTCCAGTTCCAAGTCTGCAAATTCAAGCGAACTGAACCCCGGCGTATCTGCTACAAGCCCATTGGATATTTCATACAGTTCCACATGCCTCGTCGTGTGCTTCCCGCGGCCGAGACTCTCTGATATTTCATCCGTATCAATGGACAACCTGGAATCGATGGAATTCAAGAGAGAGGATTTCCCTACCCCCGACTGACCGGCAATTACAGTCGTGCGGTCTGCAAGATGGGACTGGATCAAGTCCATCGCCTCTGGATCATTGACAGCAGACAGGATAACGGGATAGCCGATTTCGCCATACATCGTCTCATAATGCTGCATCTCTTTCACCTGATCTTCATCCAGACGGTCCATTTTCGAAATAACGATAATCGGTTCAATCCGTTTCGCTTCCACAAGAACAAGGAAACGATCGAGGAGAAGCGCATTGAAATCCGGTCGGGTAGCGGATGTTACAATCAGAGCCTGATCCACATTGGCAATCGGCGGCCGCACAAATTCATTTTTCCGTTCTTCAATAGATAAAATATACCCTTCTTCCCGATTGTCCGCTTTGAATTCGACCATGTCACCGACGAGAGGAGACACTTTCTTCTTCCGAAAGTTACCTCTCCCTCTGCATTGGTAAATTTCTCCCTCATGAAGGACATAATAAAACCCGCTTAAGGCCTTGATTATTTTGCCTGTCGCCATGATTTCACCTTCTTAATACGATACACTTTCTTCTGCAATGACTTCGTCACCCCTTTGAACTTTATACGCTGCTTCCGTATCTTCGGCAATCGTCAATGTTATATCGAACGACGTCGTCTCGGTAATGGTCTCCTCAATGACAGGCTCTTCCATATCCCGTTCCAAGTCATCCACATAAATGAGCACCTGCTGCTCGGTCTCTTCCGAAGCCTCATCGAAAGGCACTTCTACCGAGACGGTCTCCTCCCGAGGCGGCTTTTCCTCAGGACCCAAGGAAACAGTAATGGTTACCGTCGAACCTTCCTTGACTTCTGTGTATGGGTCTGGATCCTGCGTAATGACGCGTCCCTTGTCCACCTCATCGGAATACTCTTCCACTACCTGCATTTTAAGATTACGATTATCAAGATAACTTTCCGCCTGCTCCTTCGTCATATCATCCAGCCGACCTAAATCGATGGTCGGTGGGCCGCTGCTGACACGGAAAATGACCTTCGATTCATCCGGAAGTACTTTCGTCCCGGGTTCCGGGGACAGCTGCGCCGTAATTTCTCCCGGCGGCTGATCGCTCGTTTCAGGTATTCGTTCAATTTCAGAATACCCTTTATCCCGAAGCTCCTCTTCGACACTGTCGAAATCTTCCCCTGTGTAATCTTCAAATTCGACCCGTTCTCTTCCAAGGCTTGAATAAACGGTTACTTCAGACTCTTCTTGAACCGTACGGCCGGCTTCCGGATCCGTCCGAATGACCATTCCCTCTTCGACATCTTCTGAAAACATCGTTTCCCGGTTCACTTTTAAGTTCAAATCGCTCAATTCACTGTAAGCCTCTTCATATTCCATGCCTGCGACATCAATCATCTCGACTTCTGCCGGCCGAATAAATCCAGGAACATAAAGTGCAGCTGCCGTTCCGCCACCCAAAAGCAGAAGGATAAGGATCGTGACGATCCACGGCCAGACTTTCCGTTTTTTCTTCGGTTTTTTCGGCTTATTTACTTTTTTATTCTTTTTCTTTTTGCCTTTCTTCGCCGGAGCAGGAGGTTGGTTATATTCCTGCGTTTCCTCCTCAGCAGGAGTCTGGACACCATTCGGCTGAGAATGGATAATCGTGTCTTCTTCGGTCTGTTCACCATACACATCATTTGTAATGACCGGGATGGCCTTCGTCATTTCTTCCTCGTCATCCTGCGGTATTTCGAAAGCCGCTTCATCTCTCCGATCGAGTTCCAAAGACGTTTCAATATCCTGTTCCATATCCAATACAGACTCATATCGGTGGAAGGGATCTTTAGCCGTCGCTTTCAGAACGATGTTCTCCACGCTTTGCGGAAGGTCCGAATTCCATCGTTTCAAGGACGGTGTCTCATGCTGCAAATGCTTTAAAGCAATGGACACAGGAGACTCACCGGAGAAAGGAAGGCGTCCTGTCAGCAGTTCGAAGAAAACAATACCAAGAGAATAAATATCAGATTTCTTTGTAGCGACACCGCCGCGTGCCTGCTCCGGTGATAAATAGTGGACGGAGCCGAGCACCGAATTCGTCTGCGTCAGCGAAGTAGCACTTAACGCCATCGCAATCCCGAAGTCTGTTACTTTTACATGTCCATAGTGATCAATTAATATGTTCTGCGGTTTTATGTCCCGGTGAACGATTTCATTATCATGGGCATGGGCGATCGCAGAGGCTACCTGCCTCATGATATCGACAGCATCGGAAGCGTCAATCGGGCTGTGCTGCTGGATGTACTGCTTTAAGGTCATTCCGTCCACGTATTCCATCACCATGTAATAGATGTCATCTTCTTCCCCGACATCATAGATATTGACGATATTAGGATGGGAAAGGCTTGTGGCAGACTGTGCTTCCCGGTGGAACCTGGCAATGAATTCCTCGTCATTCCCGTGTTCTAAACGTAGGACTTTGACGGCCACCTCCCTGTTGAGGATGGTATCATGGGCGAGATAAACGTTTGCCATACCCCCGCCGCCGATCATCTCCCCTACGCGATAACGGTCATTAAGGAGACGGTCCTGGAGCATTATTGTACACCCTCTTTCTCATGGGTTGCCGAATCATAATGGACGACAGCAAGGGTGATATTATCTTCTCCGCCCCGTGCGTTGGCCAGTTCAATTAATCGACGGCAAAAATCTTCCCATTCCCCATGAAAATCTTTCAGCTCAGATAATTCCTGATCATTCACCTTGTTCGTCAATCCGTCTGTACACAAAAGAAGACGGTCATCTTTTTCAAATTCCAGCGTGCGGACATCCGGTTCCAAACCGAATTCGGTTCCGAGAGCTTTCAACAGAACGTTCTTCCTGGGATGATGTTCCGCCTCTTCTTCCGTGATCTGCCCTGTCCGTACCAGCTCATTGACTAAAGAATGGTCATCCGTTACAGACTGGAACCCATATGCATTCGCAAGGTAACAACGGCTGTCTCCGATATGAGCGATTGTCGCAAACTGGTCCGTGCTGATAGCTGCAACAATCGTTGTCCCCATCCCTTGACATTCCTCGTGCTCATCCGCATATGCTTTTATTTCATCGTTTGCGGACCGAACCGTTTCTATCATCCACTGCTCTGCCTCTTCCGGAGTCGCTATAGTGCCGGATTCTTTCCATTTGTTATGTAAATGATCGGTTGCCATCCGGCTTGCGACGTCTCCCGCCTGGTGGCCGCCCATTCCGTCGGCAACGACAGCGAGGATTGGTGCTTTTTCGGAAAACACACCACCCGCATCTTCATTATGATTGCGAACTTGCCCTTGGTCTGTAAGAAAATAGCCTAACATAGACTCACCTACTTTTGATTTCCCGGGGGCCACCGGAAATACAACCGATGCACCCTCCGAGTTATTGTTTGATCAATCGGGTCAAGAAAAATCCATCTGTATCCCACTCGTGCGGGAATAGCTGAAGTCCGTGTTCAGAAAGGCCGATGCCGTCCCTCAAAGCAGGTGGCAGATCTTCCTTAAACGAAGGATCCACACGGAATTCTGGATGTTTGGAAAGAAAGTGCTTCACAGCTTCTTCATTTTCATGACGGTCTACTGTACACGTACTATAAACAAGCTTGCCGCCTGATTTCAACAAAGGTGCCATCTCATCGAGGAGATCATCCTGGATTAAACGGAGCGAGTATATATCCTGTTCCGTTTTATGATACTTTATATCCGGCTTTCCGCGCAAAACACCAAGTCCGGAGCAAGGAGCATCGAGCAGAATACGATCAAAGTGTTCTGCCGCATGTTTCTCGCCAAGTTTTCGAGAATCGGCCTGCCCTGCCGTAATCGAAGTCAACTGCAGCTGTTTTGCTTTCTTCTCTACAAGCTTCGCTTTCTTCTCATGCAGATCATAAGCCAGTATTTCCCCTTCATCTGCCATCTTCTCCGCGATATGTGTCGTCTTGCCGCCGGGGGCACTACAGGCGTCAAGGACAGTCATACCTGAAGCAAGATCCATCATCTCCGCAACAAGCATGGAGCTTTGATCCTGTACGGTTACATATCCTTCCGCAAACAGCGGGTGTTTAAGTATGGCACCACCAGTGACGATCAATCCTTGCGGGGACAGCTGGCTTTCCTCTACGGTAAGCCCGTCTTCTTCCAGTCTGGAAACGACCTCTTCTCTGTCCATCCGCAGCGGTTGAATTCGGATGCTCATCGGCAAATGGCGGTTGTTCGCTTCACACATCGCCTCCGTCACTTCTTCTCCATATTGCTCCGCCCAACGTTTGACAAGCCAAAGTGGGTGACTCGTTCGGATCGCAAGCTTTTCCACCGGATCTGTAATCTCATCCAGATCCCGTCCACCATTCCTCTGTACGTTACGCAGCACACCATTCATAAACGATGCGATTCCCTTGTGGCCGCGCTTTTTCGATATCTCTACCGCTTCATGGATGATTGCATGATCCGGAACCCGCTCAAGGAACATCATTTGATAGACGGACATATAAAGAAGCCAGCGGACCCAGGGCTTTATTTTCTTTTGTTTCTGTATATAAGGTTGTATCGTATAAGCAATGAGATCGCGGCGCTGAAGAGTGCCGTATACGATTTCTGTCAACAGCCCGCCGTCCTGCCTGGAGAAATCCTGTTTATTGATTTCTCTATCCAGCAGTACGTGGCTGAAGCCGCCTTGATCTCCGATTCTCGTTAATAGATCGAGAGCCGTCTCTCTAAGTAAAAATTTAGTCATGCTGCTCCCCCAGACGATCTCCGATTTCTAATGATTGACCGGATCCGTTAATAAAGGCCTGGCCGTCCATTTTTTTCTTGCCGGACGGCTGCAGGGACGTAACCTTGACCGTTTTCCCGTCTCCGGTGGCGACAAGAAAACCGTCCTCTTCGATCCCTGTGACTGTTCCGGCTACTTCGGAACTTGTGCCGTCCACTTTCTCCACCCACCAGATCTTCATTGGTTTATCGTTCCAATACGTGTAGGCGACAGGCCAAGGGTGGAGGCCTCTCACATGATTATAGATGGTCTGCTGATCCTTGTTCCAGTCGATAAGCTCCTGCTCCCTTTTAATATTCGAAGCAAAAGTGACGAGGGTTTCGTCCTGCTTCTCCGGTATGATCTCCCCGGCCAACAGCTTCGGCAGCATTTCGGCCAACAGGTCGGAACCGGCTTCCGAAAGTTTATCATGGAGTGTTCCGACGTGGTCCTCATCCGTAATTGGGACAACTGTTTTGGCAAGCATATCGCCGGCATCCAGCTTTTTGACCATATACATGATCGTAACGCCCGTTTCTTTCTTACCTGCTAAGATGCTGTAATGAATCGGTGCTCCTCCCCTGAATTCAGGGAGCAGGGATGCATGGACGTTGATACATCCGTGCTTCGGTTCTTTTAACAACGCTTCCGGCAGGATCTGTCCGAAAGCTGCAGTAACGATCAAGTCCGGGTCATAAGCCAAGACTTCCTCGTATTCGTTCTTAATTTTCTCCGGTTGAAATACAGGAATGCCGTGCTTTTCCGCAGCCACTTTGACGGGCGGCGGGGTCATTACTTTTTTACGACCTTTCGGGCGGTCAGGCTGGGTGATGACGAGGACGACCTCGTATCCTTCTTCTATGATGCGGTCGAGAACGGGGACGGCGAAGTCCGGTGTTCCCATGAATGCGATTCTTGTCATGACTAGTTGCTCCCTTCTGACGACAGCTTACATAAGCTGGTACGGTTGAAAATCAACCGTGATTTGTAATCCATTTTCTTGTTTCATTTCTTCTTCATAGTAATGCAGGATCCGTTCCACGAATTTCCGCTGCTCTGGTTCTTTCTTGTATTTTACCATGCATTGATAGCGATATCTATTATTGATCCTGGTCAGCGCAGACGGCGTCGGCCCCAGTACAAAGGCACCATCGGACAATTGCTGCTGCATGAACATCGTTATTTTCTGGGTGACTTCCTGAACTTTCAGCTGATTCGGATGAGAAACCGTGAACAGCGTTAAGTAGTAATAAGGCGGGTACCGGAACGCTTTCCTAAGCTTCATTTCCTCCTGGAAAAAACGCTCAAAATCGTACGTGCTTGCAAGTTCAATGCTGTAATGTTCGGGTGTGTACGTCTGGACGACGACTTCCCCCGCCTTTTCGTGTCTCCCTGCCCGGCCGCTGACCTGCGTGAGGAGTTGGAACGTCTTTTCTGAAGCGCGAAAGTCAGGAAGGTTGAGCATCGCATCGGCCGCGAGCACTCCGACGAGCGTAACATTTCCGAAATCCAGCCCCTTTGCGATCATCTGTGTTCCGAGTAGAATATCCGCCTCTTTCTCACCGAACTGTTTCAGAAGCCGTTCATGAGCACCTTTGCGCCGGGTCGTATCCACGTCCATTCGGAGTACGCGCGCTTCTGGTATAAGCTCCTGCAAAGCTTCCTCCACCTTCTGCGTTCCAGTACCAAAGAAACGAATCGTTTTGCTTTCACACTCCGGACATTCCTTAGGCATTGGTTCTTCGTGGGAACAATAGTGGCATTTCAATTTATTCTGCCGCTTGTGATAGGTGAGGGCAATATCGCAGTGTGGACATTCCTGCACATGACCGCAGTCCCGGCACATGACGAATGTAGAATAACCACGCCTGTTCAAGAACAAGACGATTTGTTCTCCTTTGGCAATACGGTCCTCTATTTTCTCCTTCAACACCCGTGAAAACATCGTACGGTTCCCTTCATGAAGTTCTTCTCTCATATCGACAAGCTCTACTTCCGGCATGACCGCTTCGTTCATCCGTTTTTTCATCGTTAGGAGGTGATAGTTTCCCTTGACCGCCCTGGCGTAACTTTCAAGAGCCGGAGTCGCGCTTCCGAGAACGACGGGGCATCGGTGCGTCTCCCCGCGTTTGATGGCGACGTCCCTCGCATGGTATCTTGTTCTGTCCTCCTGTTTATAACTGGTTTCATGCTCTTCATCAATAATAATCAATCCGAGATTCGTAAAAGGAGCGAAAATGGCAGACCTTGCCCCCACGACGACTTGAACATCCCGGCGCTGGATCTTCCGCCATTCATCATACTTCTCCCCTGCAGAAAGGGCACTATGCAGAACAGCCACTTTTGACCCGAACCTTCCCTTGAATCGTTCCACCATTTGCGGAGTCAGCGCGATTTCCGGCACCAGCATGATTGCTTCTTCCCCTTTATCGATCACTTCCTGTATGGATTGCAGGTATACTTCCGTCTTACCGCTTCCGGTCACTCCGTGCAGCAGAAAAATTTCATGCTGCTTCTGTTCAATAGAACGGAGGATCGGCGTGATGGAAGACTGTTGTTCATCCGTTAACGGAAAAGGGGTTGTCCGCTCAAACTCTCTCTCGCCGTAGGGATCGCGGAACACTTCCTGCTTATATTCGCGAAGCGTCCCATCCTCTATAAGCGGCTTCAAGGAAGCCGGGGTTGTCGAAAGAAGCGACAGCAGCCGCTTCTTCTCTAATGCATGCGGATATTCAATGAAAAACTCAACAATTGCCAACTGTTTTTTGGCCCTCGGGGATATGTCCTGCCATTTCTCCTCCAATTGCAGTGGTTCAAGTGCAGGTTCCACCATCGGAATGACTTTCTTCGTTTCTCTGCTCTTCACTTCATAATGGACATCCACTTCGCCGTCATCCATGTGCTTCTTCAACAGACGGTAGCTGATGCCGGATCGTTCGAACTCCTCGAAATCAACGACACCCCTTCCATCAAAGAGCCGATCCAGCTCCGGCACGAGCGGTTCCTCCGTCAACTTCCAAAGTTCCTTACGGTATTTCGCTTTCATCACCTGAGGAATCATAACTTGGAGGCAGGATATATAGTAACTGAGCGTCTGACGGGAAAGCCATTTACCAAGCTCCAACAGTTCCTTTGTCAGCGTAGGAAGCACGTCCAGTACATCCGTGATGTTCTTTACCGACGGGAAACTGCTTGTTTCGGATAAAGAGACGACGTAGCCCATAATTTTTCTCGGGCCGAAGGGGACGATCACCCGGACGCCCGGCTGAACGATGCCTTCAAATTTCTCCGGAACTTTATAATCAAAGGGTCGATCCGTATTTTGAGATGGAACATCTACGATGACGTTGGCAATTGTCACGGGGTGTCACGCTCCACAAGCTCCCCGTATGCTTCTGTCAGTATCCGGGCGGCAAGCTCGTCTTTGCTCTGAAGCGGATACGTCTGCTCCTGCCCTTTTTTCGTAAGGAATAGAGAGGCGTTCGTATCCGTTCCGAACCCGGCCCCCGGATCTCCTACATTGTTGATCACGATGGCATCCAGGTTTTTATTGATGAGCTTTTTCCTCCCATAATGCTCCACATCGTTGGTTTCAGCTGCGAAGCCAATTAAATACTGGTGCTCCTTGCGCTGGCCAAGCTCGAAAAGAATATCCTTCGTCCGCTCCATCTCCACGACATAATTCCCGGCCTGTTTTTTCATTTTATGTTCATAGGTGACTTTCGGTCGGTAGTCGGCGACGGCAGCTGATTTGATGACAATGTCCTGATCAGGATAATGCTGCATCACAGCCTGAAACATATCTTCTGCCGTTGTTACATCGAAGCGATTTACGCCCGGGGGTGTATCCAGCTGAACCGGTCCCGCAATCAGAGTGACGTCCGCTCCAAGCGTTGCGGCCTGGCGGGCAAGGGCAAAGCCCATCTTCCTGTCGACGGGTTGGTGAAGTAACGGACAGGGTCAATCTTTTCCCTGGTCGGTCCTGCCGTAATTAATACACGTTTCCCTTCCAATATCTTTTTACGGTCCATTTCCCCTTCGAGCACACGTACGATCGTTTCCGGTTCTTCCAGCCTACCCTTCCCGACATAGCCGCAGGCAAGATATCCTTCTCCGGGCTCAATGAATCGAAAGCCCCACTCATCCAGCTGCTTCATGTTATTCATCACAGCAGGATGACTGTACATATGGACATTCATCGCAGGAGCAATGTAAACAGGTGCTTCTGTGGCAAGCAGTGTCGTCGTCAACATATCATCCGCATGGCCACCTGCCATCTTCGCTATCACGTTGGCTGTAGCAGGAGCGACGAGGAACAGGTCTGCCCAGTCCGCGACATCGATATGCTGTATTTGGGATGGGTCCTGTTCATGAAAAGTATCGGTGTATACAGGCTGTCTGGAAAGCGCCTGAAACGTAGTCGGCGTGATGAACTGCTGCGCACTGTTTGTCATGATCACCTTCACGTTCGCACCTGCCTGTACCAGCTTGCTCGTTAATGCAGCAGCTTTATAAGCGGCGATCCCGCCGGAGACTCCCAATGCAATGTTTTTTCCTTTTAACATAAGACGTTCCCCTTTGCTCGACTGGAATATATGTTTGCTACGTAGTAAAAGCCGCGCTGGATTCAGAGAATGAGCGCGGCTTTTGTACTTCTTATGGACCAAACGCATAACGAACGTCCGGTTTTATAGCGTTTCTGTACGGGCCTGGATTTCATCAGACTCGATGAAGTTCAACTTGCCGCTGTCGATTTCTTCTAAAGCGACACCTACTTGTTGAAAAGAGTTCGGGTTTTCGACCATCGGCGCGCTGCCCTGTTTCAATTCACGGGCTCTGCGGGCAGATAATGTTACAATCGTGTACTTGGATTTAATTTTTTTCTGTAGGGAGTCAATAGACGGTTCCAGCATCATAATTATTCATCCTCCAATGCTTTCTTATATTGATGAGCTACACGCTCACGCTTGCAGTGTTCACTGGCTACGATGGATTGTACTTTCGATACGGCATGATTAATGTCATCGTTGACGACAACATAATCATAGGCATCCATCATATCAATTTCTTCTTTAGCTGCGAGCAGACGGTTTTTCACTTTATCTTCTGTCTCGGTACCGCGGTTGACGATGCGGTCTTTCAATTCTTCCAAAGAAGGCGGAATTAAGAAGACGAATACCCCTTGCGGAAAGTTCTCGCGGACCTTCATCGCACCCTGGACCTCGATTTCCAGGAAAACGTCTTTCCCTTCCTCAAGCGTCTGCTCCACATATTGACGGGGTGTTCCGTAATAGTTGCCGACATACTCGGCATGTTCAATGAGCTGTCCTTGGGAAATCAATGTCTCAAACTCATCTCTCGTTTTAAAGAAATAGTCGACGCCGTCCACTTCCCCTTCACGAGGTTCGCGTGTCGTCATACTAATAGAATAACGCAAATCTGTCGACTGTTCGAACAAAGCCTTTCGTACAGTACCCTTCCCGACCCCGGAGGGGCCGGACAGTATAAATAAAATTCCTTTCTGATCAATCACTTCAGTTTGTCCCCCTAATTTTCATCTGAAATCTCATCATGGCTGATTACCCGCTGCCCTACGGTTTCCGGCTGAACGGCGGAAAGGACGACATGATCGCTGTCGGTAATGATGACGGCTCTCGTTCGACGGCCGTATGTAGCATCTACTAGTTTATTATTGTCACGTGCAACGGTAATAATACGTTTGATGGGCGCAGATTCCGGTGAAACGATCGAGATAATGCGGTTGGCAGAAACTACATTTCCAAAGCCGATGTTAATTAACTTCAAACTCAAAGCTGACTCCTCCTTCTTCTGACCAAGCACTGTAATCACTAACTCTATTATATGAAAAAACTAGTGATAAACACAATTGTTATTCGACATTTTGCACTTGTTCTTTCATTTTCTCCAATTCATTTTTCCATTGGATGACGATCTCGAGCAGTGCGCTGTCATTGGATTTCGAGCCGATTGTATTCACTTCGCGATGCATTTCTTGAATCATGAAATCAAGCCGGCGTCCGACAGCTCCCTTTTCATTCAGGAGACGTTCCACCTGCAGAAGGTGGGAATCCATCCGGGTCAACTCTTCTGTCACGTCCCCTTTTTCTGAAAGAATGGCAATCTCTTTGAGAAGCTGGGACTCTTCCGGGTCGATGAATTCTCTTGAGAATTCTTCAACCCTTTGTTTAATCCGGTCCCTGTATTCCTTGATAAAGGCCGGGCGTCTTACTTCCATTCTCTTTAACAACGCCCGCATAGCCCGAACACGTGCTTGGAGGTCTGTCCAGATCCGTTCCCCTTCCAGACTCCGCATCTTATTCAAGGCCCGCAGCGCAGCAAACATCGCTTCGTCCAGTACAGGTTTTATGTAGGATGTATTCTCCTTTGTTTCCTTAACAGAAAAAACATCGTCTAACTTGGATACCATATCAATAGTCATTTCGCCCGTCAAATCATAATGACTTTTCAGTTTCTTCCATTGATGAATATACTGATCGGTCAAATCCCAGTCGATATCCACCCTCTTTTTCAAAAAGCCGTCTCCGTCAATCATGACAGATATGTCGATATGTCCTCTTTCCAGCTCTTGTTTAACGGCATTTCGTACAGCCTCTTCCATAGATAGAAAGCTCGCGGGCAGTTTCACATGGATATCGAGAAAACGATGGTTAACAGCTCTCAACTCAACATGAACGACCGTCCCATCCTTTTCCACCCTTCCCTTACCGTATCCCGTCATACTCTTCATCCATCTCACACCCATCGTAGATTATCCGAAACAACATTCTACCATTAGCCGCTTCGTATAGCGAGGGTGTAAGGAATTTTCTTAGAATTCCCTCCTGCACTCGTGCTATACTTGCAACAGTAGAGAGGTGAAGACCATGTCGTTTGACGGAATCGTCACCCGGGCGATTACTCATGAATTAAATGAGACCATCCGCTCGGGTAGAATTATGAAAATTTATCAGCCGACGGACACGGAACTGGTATTTACCGTCCGTTCCCAGAGAAAGAAACACAGCCTGCTGTTATCGGCTCATCCCAGTTATGCACGCTTCCATCTGACGGAAGATATTTATAACAACCCGAAAGAACCGCCGATGTTGTGCATGCTGCTGAGGAAACACCTGGTCGGAGGATTTGTAGAAGAAATCGAGCAGGTGGATATGGAACGAATCGTAAAATTGAAAGTTCGAAGCAGGAATGAAATTGGAGATGAAACCATCAAGACCCTGATTATAGAAGTGATGGGGAAACACTCCAACATCCTGCTTGTAGATGAAGAGGAAGGGCATATTCTAGACAGTATCAAACACCTACCTCCTTCGCAGAACAGGCACCGTACTATCATGCCCGGTCAGCCATACAAACTCCCTCCGGAACAAGGAAAACTTAATCCGATTGATTTAGATCCGGATCTATTCATTAGAAAGCTTGACTTTAACAGCGGAAAAATGGATAAACAAATCCTTAATCTCGTCATGGGATTCTCGCCGATGATAGCCAAGGAGATCGTTCATCAGGCAGGGCTTGGTGGATCAGATGCCCTCAAGCAATCCTATAAGAGCTTTCGGGATCGTATCCTTGCCCACGATTATACGCCCCAGGCGCAGCTCAGCGGAAAGAATCAGTTCTATGTATTTCCACTCCAAGCATTTGATGGGGAAGTGGAACAGTACGAGAGGGTAAGCGCCATGCTTGATGACTACTATTCGGGCAAAGCGGAAAGGGACCGTGTCAAGCAGCAGGCCGGCGATCTCCATCGTTTCATGAAAAATGAGAGAGATAAAAATATCCGTAAAATCAAAAAACATGAAGATACGTTGAAGAAATCGGATTCCGCCGACCGCTATCAGCGCTTAGGAGAGTTGTTGACCGCTCACATGCATCTCGTAAAACCGGGGGATGAGGCGGTAACAGTCGTTGATTACTATGATCCGGAACAGGCCGAGATCACCATCGACTTGAATCCGAATAAATCTCCGAGTGAAAATGCTCAAAGCCTTTTCCAAACGTACCAGAAACTCAAGAAATCCAAGCAGGTCGTTAAGGTGGAGATAGAAAAAGCGGAAGATGAAATTGCCTATTTCGACCGGCTGCTTCAACAGGTGGAGACCGCTCGGGAAGAGGATATTGAAGAAATCCGTGAAGAGCTTCGCGAGCAGGGCTACCTGAAGATGAAGCCCCAGTCCAAAGGAAACAAAAAGAATAAGCAGGCAACCCCGGCACCCGAGGCATTCGAAGCCAGTGACGGAACCCTCATCTACGTAGGAAGAAATAACAAACAAAATGAATACTTGACGAACCGGCTCGCCCACAAAACAGACATTTGGCTCCATGCCAAGGACATCCCCGGGTCCCATGTCGTCATTAAGAGCAGCGACCCGAATGAAGACACCCTGTTTGAAGCAGCACAGCTGGCAGCGAACTTCAGTAAATCGAGCCGCTCATCCTCTGTACCGGTCGATTATACTCTGATCCGTCATGTGAAAAAGCCATCCGGTGCTAAACCAGGCTTTGTGACGTACGATAACCAACAGACCTTATTTGTAACACCTGATGATTCTTTCATCAAAAAGTTGAGAAAGAACAAAAAAGAACAGCAGTAGAAGAAAGCCGGACGATTGTAACAATCGCCCGGCCTTTTACGTTCACTCAGTTGCTGTATTGATCCTTTTTCTCTTTTCCTTTATCGAGAATATCCTCTCTTCTTTCATCGCCTTCCTCATCCGTCTGGTCGAGAGCGGCATCAAAGTCCGCTTCCAACTCTTTCAGCGTATCTGCCCGTTCCTCAATGAGTTCATAGATTTGTTTATTCGTATCACTATCGATTCGATCGTCTTGTGATAAGTGTAGGACTGCATTTTTCAGGTTGCTCTGTTCCCGGAACGTAAGGTTCTTAAAATCGGTCCTCTCCCTGTACAACTCATTTAACTTATCTGTCTGTTCTCTCGCGACGTTATTAAAATTATCGGTCGTCCACCTGCTCCATTCGTTAAAGAGACGAACTCGTTCTCTTTCGAACAGACGCTGGAAATCCGCTGCAGAGTCGACGCTTTCATACTCCCCGCCGCCGGCCTTGGCTACATCCATTAACTGTTCCTGCCCTTCATCATCCACATCAAAACCAATAACGTGGATGGTTCCTTCTTCCCCGGAATCGCGCAGAGCACCTGCTGCCGCGACTGGATCACCGCCGCATGTTTCGATTCCGTCACTTACAATATAAACCAACTGCTGCCTCACTTTCGGTCCGGATTTCAAATCCTTCTCCGTCTCTTCTATGGCCTTGGCAATCGGCGTCCACCCAACCGGCTCTACCCCTTCCAGTGTTTGTTGGAAAGCTTCTTCATCGTAAGCCTTCCTGTCGTAAACATTCTCAGTACTGGAACAGGACAATGCTTTATCAGACTCTTTGCTGCTGCCTTCCTGTCCATAAATACGAAGAGAAACATTGGATCCTTCCGGCATGGAGGCCACAAAATCATGGATGGCGTCCTTCGCATGGTCCATCTTCTGTCTGCCGTCAATCGTCTCTGCCATACTTCCACTGGAGTCCAGGAGGAACGTTATGTTGGCGGAACCTTCCACTTTCTTCCCTTCCTCCAGTTCCATTCCTCCAGGTGTATCAGACACCTCTGTTTCGATATTCGCTTGGAATGATTGGATGAACTCTGAGTATTCACGGTATTGCCCGGATTCACTCATTAAAGGGAGGATGTTCATATATATTTCTTCCGCTTCCATTCCTTCCATGTCCAAGTCATCCAAGGCTTGGTTAACCTTTTCTTTATCATAATGCTCGCCGGCGTATTCCCCAGCCTCTTCCTGGAGAATATCATCCATCGTTTCCGAAAGCTCCATGGACGGAGATTCTGCCGGCTCCGATTCCTGCTCCTTTCCCGGTACCTCCTCCTTATTGACAGTCTTCGTCTCTTCTCCTAATGAGCAAGCAGTGAGTACCAGGATCACTAACAAACCGAGCATGCCTACGTATTTTCTCATTCAAATCCTCCTGTTCAACTTGCGTGTTCGTTACAGGAATTACGGACTGTGGGAGGGAATGTTTCACATTTCGCCAAAGATGGGAGTATACTCCTCCCTCCACTCATCCCATATACCTATAAATGAAAAACCGCAAACCTTAATCGGTCCGCGGTTTCATTTCTTGATTCCCTTCATTTGCGCCAAGCACATCGCCCATAAGCATCAAAGCTTGATTTATTTTCCATACATAGTAGAGGTGGTGAACGAGATCGCCCTGATTTTCGTTGTGGTTCGGAGCGTGGCGTTCGATTTCTTCTCTCTCTTGTTTAAGGTCATAAAACTCTCCAGCAATCTTATTCGTTTCGATCAACGTCTGGACAAGTTCCATATTGTAGCTGAGTTTCCTCTCCATTTCTTCAAACGTCCGGCAGAGTTCTTCTGGATATTGAAAGTTCTTCTGATAAGAGGAAGCGACCAAATGTTTAGCATAATAGTTAATGGCCGTAAACACGGTGATCAACCTTGGAAGTCTGGAATACTTCCTCGCACCAGGGCCTTGAAGAATCGGCTTTGCTTCATCTTCCATAGCCTGGATTTTATCATCCATATCAAAAGCGGTGTTGGCTAAATTCTTCACCTGCACCGGTGTACGGAACCCTTTCACGTAGGAAGTGACGTATGTTTCCAAATTCTCGAGATAACCGGTGAACACTTCCGTAATCTTGTCCATCGTTCTGGATGGGAGAATAAACGCAGATACGGCTAGTGCAATTGCCGCACCGATGATGGTATCAAGGACACGGGCACCCAGCAGCTGATAGCTGATTCCTCCGAGCAGGAGATCGTACATAAAAGCAATGAGCATCGTAATGAAAACACTCATAAGCGTATAGGATACAGTCAGTAAATAGAAGGCGAAGAAAACGACGGAGAACAACAGAGCGATGATCAGGACAATGTGTCCGGATACGAGATTGGCAAGAAGAAACCCGATGACAGCGCCGATAACCGTTCCGACGGACCGCTCCAAGCCTTTCAAGTACGTTCTTCCTACCGTCTCTGTACCCAAGAGGACAATGAAAGCAGTAAGGACAATCCAATAAGGCTGGATCGGTGATATCAAATAACCGGCTATTATGGCAATCGTTCCGGCTATCATCGACTGAATCGCCTTTTTCGTGGTAGGTTTCATTTCTTTGGTACCCGTATCCTCTTCCTTTTCTGTTTCTTCTATTACCTCTTCTGAGCTGTTATCTGCAATATCGTTCCTTACTTTCTGTGCCCCTTCTGTTACATGCGAGGCGATCGCTTCAATCCGTCTGACGAGATACAGCCAGCCTTCCGGAGGACCGGTACGCTCTTCGAAAAGATCATCGATAAGGCTTCTTAAAGCAAGTACCACATTTCTTGCTTCCTTCAGGTTTTCATCTTCGCTTCCTGTATCCAGTATCTTTGCCTGCTTTAGTGAATGGATGACACGCACAAGGAGTGAACGCAGCTCATCCATTTCCAATGCCCCGTCTTCCTTCAAACGTTTCAGGCTGTCTGAAAGCGTCATGACGAACATGGCCGTATCGAAGATATAGAGACGCAGTTGACTCGGCTTCAAACCCTGCCAAAGTTTACGAACGTCTTCTTCATTGATATCCGTCGATACATTACTCGCATACTGCCTCAATTTCTTGACATTGTATTCCGCTTTTCTCTTTTTTGCCTCTGTCATATCCGGCTCTTCGATAATCTCAATCATCATTTCGAAAGTAAGGTTCGCCTGTCTGTGAAAGGATTGGATGCTGCGTCTGAGCAATTGAGCCGAATCTTTAAATAAATAGAAATTATAAAAGAAGGCGTAACTGATCCCGATGACGACCGCCAGATAAAACCATGGAAATTGTGCGGGGGGGAGTTTCAGAAACGAAGAAAGATACGTTGTAAAGAAGGCGATCATACCCAGCGAGAAGTACCGGCTGCCATACTGAGAAAAATAGAAACTGCTGAAAATGATAATAATCATCAGGATGGCTACAAGTACGGCATTGAAGGAAAGTAAAGAGCCTAGAGTAATTCCACTACTGGCTGAAATCGCAAGCAGTCCCGTCGTTACCTGCTTCTTCCTCCTCGTATCATCCATGACGACCATGATCCCCATCATTCCCGCCATACCGGAAACGACCGCCGGGAGCAAGGGGGAGTGACCGAACATGTTCATAAGGAAAATGGTCGTAAAAACAGAAGAAATAAGACTGATCGTCGCCTTTCCGGCTTGACTGAGCCGCTTTCTTCCAGGATCCGATGCTAATAATCTCCTGAACCAATATTTCACACGCAGTTTTGCTTCTACCATTATGTGTACCGCCCCCTTTCCGATTTTTTATTCATACTTATCTATCGTAATCCGTTTTGTTTGTGAGGACAAATGATTTGACCGCCGTATCCTTATTTTTAAGTATTCCAACTTTTTGCAGACAAAAAGACCACGACGTGCATCGTGGCCTTACGTAAGGAAATAGGCGAAAAAAGCGACGGAACCAAAGTAGGAGAATACCGCCTGCGCCCAGTAGCGCTTCCGCTCTCTCTTAAGCATGACAAAATTCCAGAGAAAGAAGACCAGCATCGAAAGGGTCAGAGAAAAAACCGGTTCGAGTACAGGCATCGATTCCAAAAATGTGAGCGCCACCCATGAGTATAAATAAATAAAACAGGTCAGGATTCCAAGGGCGGCATTCATGAGAATGAAACAAGAGTGCTTGTTTGATTTCACTGTCATCACCATTTTTATTTGATGCTTTTATCCTACTAGTGTCCTGCTTAAATAGCAACACCATCTCCCGTTAAGTTTGTGTAAAAATGTAAGGATCCTGACGCCATTCCGCCATCAACCTTCGCTCTTCCTCATTCATCCGCTCCGCATCAACCAAAGCATTCAGCAGGTTTTCGTAGCTTGTAATGGAGCGGTATGAGAGTCCTGCTTCCTTAAAGGCTTCATCCGCTTTATGAAGACCATAGGTGAAGATGGAAAGGACCTCAAGCACCTCCACTCCCTCCTTCTGAAGAGCCTCGGCTGCTTGTATGGAAGATTTCCCTGTAGAGATCAAATCTTCAATAACGACCGCCTTTTGCCCTTTGCGGATTCTTCCTTCGATTTGGTTACCCTTCCCGTGTTTTTTAGCAGAAGCACGGACATAAACCATGGGAAGCTCCAGCTTTTCCGCAATCCACGCTGCATGAGGAATACCTGCCGTTGCGCATCCCGCAATGACATCGACTTCCTCTCCAAGTTCTTCAATCTTTTCTATAAAAGCAGCGATGATTTTTTCCTGATCTCCGGATAAGACATCGTTAATCGGTTGTCGCAATAAATGGGAGACTTAATACCGGATGTCCAAGTAAAAAAGTCTTCTGTCTCAATTTTGACTGCTCCGATGGAAAGAAGGTCATGAATGAGCTGTCGATTGTCCATAAGTAAAAGCCTCCTTGATTTGTTGATATGTAGCAAATGGGTTTTCTGCATCTCTGATCGCCCGACCGACGACGATGGAGTTACTGCCCTTCTGGCCGGCAATTTCAGGCGTAGCTATCCGTTTCTGATCGTGGGCATTCCCTCCAGGAAGACGAATCCCCGGTGTCAGAGCAGAAAGCTTCGTATGTCTGTGGATAAGCTCCGCTTCCTCCACCGAGCATACGACACCGTCGACACCGCTTTTCTCTGCCAGTTGTGCATAATGAAGCACGACATCATGGAGCTTTCGATCATATAAGAGCTCTTGTTCCATCATCGATTGGTCAGTGGATGTGAGCATAGTTACGGCAAGAAGGATTGGCGTATGACCAGCCGGTCCCTCCTGCAAGCCATGTTTCGCACTTGTCATCATCCTGCTTCCCCCCTGGGCATGGACGTTGACGACGTCTACACCAAGAGAAGCAAGGTTGCGCATCGCTCTCCGCACGGTTTCCGGAATATCATGAAGCTTCAGATCCAGAAAAATGTTGTGGCCGTTCTGTTTTAGACGTTCGATGATGGAAGCACCTTCCCTGTAATAGAGCTCCATTCCGACTTTAACAGGGATTCCTGTTAGCTGATGACGTTCAAGAAACCCGAGGGCTTCTTCCCCTGTTTCAAAATCAAGTGCGAAATAAACTGGTTGCAGTTCTTTCATCATGCGCCCCTCCTATCGCTTCTTCCACAGAAGAAAATCCATACTTGCGGAGTGTCTCCGGTAATTGATCGATGATCTCCTTACAAATGAACGGGTTCTTGAAATTGGCACTGCCGACAGCGACAGCGCTCGCACCTGCGAGTAAGTACTCCACCACATCTTCCGCCGTTTCAATTCCGCCCATCCCGATGATCGGTAAATCGACGGCAGCATAGACCTGGTGGATCATCCGGATGCTTACCGGTTTGATAGCAGCTCCTGAAAGACCCCCGGTCTGGTTGGCGATCACCGGTTTACGGGTTTTTGGATCGATACGCATCCCTGTCAATGTATTAATCATGGATAAACCGGACGCCCCGCCTTTTTCTACGGCCCTCGCCATAAGGACAATATCCGTAACGTTCGGAGAAAGCTTGACGTACACCGGTACAGCACTCGCATCGACCACTTTCCGCGTGACTTCTTCCGCCAAGGCGGGATCCGTTCCGAATTGGACGCCACCTTCTTTAACGTTCGGACAGGAAATGTTCAATTCCAGTGCATCGACGTGGGAAGAGATCCGCTCAGCGACAGAGACATATTCCTCAATGGTGCTGCCTGCGACATTCGCAATGATCGGCATACCCTGTTCCTTCAAAAAAGGGATCTCATCGCGGATGATCCCATCGACGCCAGGATTTTGCAGACCGATCGCATTCAGCATACCGCTCGCCGCCTCGGCTACTCTTGGCGTGGGATTCCCGTATCGTTTGTCACCGGTCGCGGCCTTCATGATGACTGCTCCAAGCTCAGTCAAATCATAAAACCCGGAAAATTCTTTCCCAAAACCGAAACACCCGGACGCCGGCATAACCGGGTTTTTCAGTACTAATCCTGGAAGGATAACTTGTGTTTTCATGAAAGGACAACCTCCTTCGCGTCAAATACCGGACCGTCACAGCAGATACGCCGGTATCCCTTCTCATCGTTCGCTTCGACGACACAAGCGAAACATGCGCCGATTCCGCACCCCATCCGTTCTTCCATAGAGATATAGCCGGGTTTATGATCCAGCTGTTTCTTCACCGCTTTCAGCATGACGGTGGGACCGCAAGTGAAATACATATCACAAGATTCCTCGACTGAAGGCAGGACATCGGTGACAAAACCTTTCGTACCAAGGCTCCCATCATTCGTCGTGATATGGACATCACCGAATTCAGCAAATGCTTCTGTAAGAAACGCATCTTCCGCAGATTGGAACCCAAGGACGCTCGTCACTTCTACTCCGTCTGCTTTCAGCTGTTTTGCCAAATTATAAAGCGGCGGTACGCCGATCCCTCCACCGACGAGCAGGGCATGGCGGATGCCAAGATTCTGTGCAGGGAATCCGCTGCCGCCCGGGCCTAAAACATCAAGGTCTTCCCCGACTTTTTTTGTTGTGAGCGCATCGGTCCCTTTCCCCATCACTTTGTAAAGCAGCGTAATCGTTTCCTCTTTCACATCCATGTCTGAAATGGAAACGGGCCTGCGCAGGTAAAACCGTTCGTCCACTTGAATGTGGACGAACTGGCCGGGAGCCTTTATATCATGGACGATATCCCCTTTCAAAAGGAGACGATACGTATCTTTGGCAATCTTTGTATGTCCGATGATATTCATAAGGGCTCGCTTCATGAAGTCACCCCTTCCATCGGTTCAATAGCTCTTGCCGTAAAGGACATCGCGTTGATGACGTCCACGATGGATCGCGCCGTATCAAGGCTTGTCAAGCAAGGAAGTCCGTGTTCCACAGCTTCCCGGCGGATACGGAATCCGTCAGAGCGGGACTGCATCCCTTTGTTCAGGGTATTGACGACGACGTGTACGTCTCCGTTTTGGATAAGATCGATGACATCGCGTTGATCGGACCCCACTTTACCGACTGCTTCAGCCGGAATAGACGCTTCTTTCAGAACAGCTGCTGTTCCTTCCGTTGCAAACAGGCGGAAACCAAGCTCATAGAAGATGTTGGCAATGTCGAGCATCTCATCTTTGTCCTTATCCGCAACCGTAAGCAGAACCGAACCCTGCGTTGGAATCTTGAGTCCAGCAGAAGTCATTCCCTTGTACAAGGCTTTCTCAAGAGTCTGGTCATAGCCGATGACTTCTCCAGTGGACTTCATTTCCGGTCCAAGCGTCGTATCTACGCTGCGAAGCTTCTCGAAGGAGAAGACGGGCACTTTCACATACACGCCGTTCGGTTTTGGTGCAACACCGGATTTGTACCCAAGAGACGCCAGCGATTCTCCAAGAATCACCTGGGTTGCAAGCCTAGCCATTGGAACACCGGTGATCTTGCTTAAAAACGGTACCGTACGACTCGCACGAGGGTTGACCTCCAGAACATACGCGGTACCCTTGTAAGCGACAAACTGGATGTTGATCAAGCCTTTCATATCCAGTTCCCTTGCGATTTTCGTCGTCGCTTCGATACACTGTTGTTCCAAATCAGCGGTTAAGCGCTGCGTCGGATACACGGCCATCGAGTCTCCGGAGTGAACGCCTGCCCGTTCGATATGCTCCATGATGCCTGGAATGAAGACGTCCTTTCCGTCTGAAATCGCATCGACTTCGATTTCCATCCCTGTCATATACTTGTCGACTAAGATTGGATGTCCGTTATGCACCGTAACATTCGACTCTAAATACGCTGCCAGCTCCTCTTCGGAATATACGATCGCCATGGCACGTCCACCAAGGACGTAGGAAGGACGAACGACCAGCGGGTATCCGATCTTTTCTGCTGCCGCATACGCTTCTGCTTCACTCGTGACACTTTCTCCGCCCGGTTTGGCTATATCCAGCTTATTTAACAGGCGTTCGAACAAGTCACGGTCTTCGGTCTTGTCAATTGACTCCATTGTCGTACCAAGGATCTGCACCCCTTGTTTAGACAAGTCTTTGACAAGGTTGATCGCCGTTTGACCGCCGAATTGTACGATGACCCCTTCCGGCTGTTCCAGGTCGATCACATTCATCACATCTTCTATGGTAAGCGGTTCGAAGTATAGCTTGTCCGAAACGCTAAAGTCTGTTGAAACTGTCTCCGGGTTGTTATTCATAATGATCGCTTCATATCCCATCTCTTTAAGAGCGAGTACGGAGTGAACCGTTGCATAATCAAATTCGACCCCCTGCCCGATTCGAATCGGGCCGGATCCGATGACGAGCACTTTCTTCTTCTCAGACTGTATGGACTCGTTCTCGTCTTCATACGTACTGTAGAAGTAAGGTGTCTCCGATGCGAATTCCCCTGCACACGTATCTACCATTTTGTAGACGGGGCGCAGTCCCTGCTCTTTTCGGACATGCATGATTTCAACAGATGTCGAGCCTGTCAGACGTGCGAGCTGCTGATCGGAAAAACCAAGCTTCTTGGATTTCTCCAGCAGTGCTGGTGTCAAACCGTTTTCTGCGATTGCGTTCTCTACTTCAATGATGCGCTTCAGCTTATGCAGGAAGAAGAAATCGATACCGGTGATCGCGTGAATTTCCTCGAGTGTATAGGACCTGCGCAGAGCTTCTGCCAAAAGGAAGATCCGCTCATCGTCTGCTTTTTTCATACGGAAACGCAGCTCTTCATCACCAAGCTTAACCGCGGACGGCAGATAGAATTCCTCGGTTTCCCCTTCCAGAGAGCGTACCCCCTTAAGCAGAGATTCTTCCAACGTACGGCCGATACTCATGACCTCTCCCGTCGCCTTCATTTGGGTACCGAGCTTACGATTTCCTTTGGCAAACTTATCGAACGGCCAGCGTGGAATTTTCGTAACGACATAGTCAAGAGCCGGCTCAAAGCAGGCGTAAGTCGTTCCCGTGACCGGGTTCTTAATTTCATCCAGTGTCATGCCGATTGCAATCTTCGCTGCAAGCTTGGCGATTGGATACCCTGTCGCTTTCGATGCAAGCGCCGAAGAACGACTGACACGGGGATTTACTTCGATAATATAGTATTGGAAGCTGTGCGGATCTAGTGCAAGCTGCACGTTACATCCACCTTCGATTTCCAAAGCCTGTATGATGTCAAGCGATGCATTTCTGAGCATTTGGTATTCGCGGTCACTCAGCGTTTGGGATGGAGCGATTACGATGGAATCTCCCGTATGAATACCTACCGGGTCGAAATTCTCCATGTTACAGACGACGATTTTGTTACCGGCGCTGTCACGCATAACTTCGTATTCTATTTCCTTAAATCCTGCGATGTTCCGTTCAATCAAACACTGACTTACAGGGGAAAGAGCCAGACCATTTCGGGCCGTTTCCCGAAGCTGTTCTTCATTATCGCACATTCCACCTCCGGCGCCGCCCATCGTGTAGGCTGGACGGACAATTACCGGATAGCCGATTTGATCTGCAAAAGCGAGGGCCTGATCGACCGTACTGACGATTTCACTCTCAGGTACCGGCTGTCCCATCTGGTGCATGAGGGAACGGAATTTCTCCCGGTCCTCCGCTCGTTGGATGGCATCAAGAGGAGTACCGAGCAGCTCGACATCGTAGCGTTCCAGGATCCCGGATTCGCTCAACTCTACCGCTAAGTTCAAACCGGTCTGCCCGCCAAGCGTCGGCAGGATTGCGTCCGGTTGTTCCTTCCGAATGATTTTCTTAAGAAATTCAAGGGTAAGAGGTTCCATGTAAACCTGGTCCGCAAATGTATGATCGGTCATGATTGTCGCCGGGTTCGAGTTAGCCAGAATGACTTGATAGCCTTCTTCTTTCAAAGACTGGCAGGCTTGTGTTCCGGAGTAGTCAAATTCCGCCGCTTGGCCGATGACAATCGGGCCGGACCCGATAACTAGAATTTTGTTTAGATCTGTGCGTTTAGGCATGAAGATTCCTCCTTCGTCTTCTCTTCCGTACGTTCGATTCTTTCAAGAAATTCATCGAATAAATGAGCTGTATCTTCAGGTCCTGGAGAGCTCTCCGGGTGGTATTGGACACTGAATACTTCAAATTCTTTATGTTGTAATCCTTCGACACTGTCATCATTCAGGGAATGCTGAGTCAATTCAAGATCCGTGTTCTGGAGCGACCCTCTGTCTACGGCATAGCCATGGTTCTGCGACGTCATATACGTTCTGCCTGAGCGAAGGTCTTTGACCGGTTGGTTGGCACCGCGGTGACCGAATTTCATTTTGGACGTGTCTGCACCGGCTGCAAGCGCGATAAGCTGATGCCCAAGACAGATACCAAAGATCGGAACCTTCCCGATCAAGCCGCGAATCGTTTCGATCGCTTCCGGTACGTCTTTCGGATCTCCAGGTCCGTTTGAAAGCATGACCCCGTCCGGCTTCAGCCGTTCGATTTCAGCGGCAGATGTATGATAAGGAACAACGGTGACGTGGCAGTTCCGCTTCGTGAATTCTCGCAGGATGCCGTGCTTCATTCCGAAGTCCATTAGAACGATCCGCTTTCCTCGGCCGGGAACGACATACGGTTTGACCGTGGATACCTGCTCCACCTGGTTCCTCGGGAGTTCTGCTTCTTTGAGCTCCTGCAGCACTTCGTTAACAGAGCGGTCGCTTGAAGTGATGATTGCCCGCATCGTACCGTGCTGACGAATGATCTTCGTAAGCTTTCTTGTATCAATTCCGCTGATGCCTGGAATATGTTTCGCTTTCAGGAAAGCATCAAGCGTTTCTTCATTTCTGAAATTGGATGGATGTTCACAATGTTCTTTGACGATGACACCGAGAACGGCCGGGTTGACTGTTTCAAAATCATCCCGGTTTATGCCGTAGTTCCCGACTAGCGGGTAGGTGAAAGTGACCAGCTGGCCACAGTAGGATGGGTCTGAAATTACTTCCTGGTATCCAGTCATTCCCGTATTAAACACGACTTCCCCTATCGATTCGCTGTCACTGCCGAACCCTTCTCCGACAAAAATTGTTCCGTCCTCAAGCACGAGTTGTTTCATATGAACTCTCCTCCCAAACTGTATTTCCATTCATTAGTGTACGTACCGGCCAGCCTTTCACTTTCCAGCCGTCAAACGGTGTATTTTTCCCTTTCGATACGAATGTTTGGCGGTCGATCGCCTTTTCTGTTTCCAAATCTACCAATGTAATATCGGCAGGAGCACCGACCTTGAGCGTCCCGTATGGAAGCCCGAAGGTTTCTGCAGGTTTCCGGCTTAACAGCCCGACAAGTTGTTCCAAATCAAGGACTCCCTTACCTACCAGGTGCGTGTAGAGAAGCGGGAATGCTGTTTCCAATCCTGTAATCCCGAACGGCGAGTATAAGAAGCCCTGCTGCTTCTCTTCTTCCGTATGAGGCGCATGGTCTGTCGCAATGAAATCAAGCGTTCCGTCCAGCAAACCGTCGATCAGTGCCTGATGATCCTCTTTGGAACGGAGCGGAGGATTCATTTTAAAGAAAGCATCATCTTCTTTGACGTCCGCTTCATTCAAAAGCAAGTGGTGAGGTGTCACTTCCGCTGTCACGTGAATGCCGGCCCGCTTTGCATCACGGATCACCCTCACAGATTCCTTCGTCGAGACGTGGCACACGTGGTAATGGCAACCTGTCGCTTCTGCAAGCAGGACATCCCTGGCAATCTGGACCGATTCTGCCACATTCGCGATACCCGGGAGATCAAGCCTCTCACTCACCTCTCCAAGGTGGGAGACACCCTTATAAACAAGAGAATTATCTTCACAGTGAGCAACGATCGCTTTTCCGTACTTCGCTGCTTCCTTCATCGCCTCATACATCGTACCTGCTGTCTGGACTCCGACACCGTCGTCTGTGAATGCAAACGTACCAAGACCGCTGAGTGCTTCCATATCGACAAGCTCTTTCCCTACCTGCCTTGTTGTGATCGACGCATAAGGGAGGACTCGGATGACGGCATCCCGATCGATAACCGCTTGGACCTGCTTCATTATCTCCACGGAATCCGGAACCGGCGTCGTATTCGGCATGGCACAGACGGTTGTAAACCCGCCTTTCGCTGCCGCTTGTGTTCCTGTTGCGATCGTTTCCTTCGCTTCTCCTCCCGGTTCCCTCAAATGAACGTGGACATCCACGAATCCCGGCAGGATAAGGTTACCTCCGGCATCGATGACCTCATCTGCCTCCCCTGCTGTAGTCTCGATTTCGACTATATGTCCATCCTCGATGACTACTTCACAGGACTCCAGGCTGCCTTCGACTATTCGTTTACCGTTGATGATTTTCTTCTTCATTTAAAGTTCCCCTTTCATCAATGCGTCGATGACGGCCATACGCACCGTCACGCCGTTCTTCATTTGGGTAAAGATCCTTGATTTACTGGATTCTACAAGGTCGCTGTCGATTTCTACTCCCCTGTTCACTGGAGCAGGGTGCAGAATGATGCTGTGTTCCCCCATGCGTGCTTCTCTCTCTTTCGTCAATCCAAACTGATCTAAATACGACAGGACAGAGGCACCTTGTTCATGTCTTTCATGTTGAATGCGCAGCAGCATCAGGGCATCACAACGATCGACCGCTTCGTCCATCGTTATGTATTGATCTGTAAGAGTCGGGTCCTGCCATTCCGGCTTTGTCACGAATGTGACGTTTGCGCCTAATTGTTTCAGGGCGTGGGCATTGGATCTCGCGACTCGGCTGTGTTTCAAGTCACCGGCAATCGTTACTTCCAGACCTTTGAAACTCTTAAAATGTTCGTGGATCGTATAGAGATCCAAAAGCGACTGTGTCGGATGCTCTCCGCAGCCGTCTCCAGCGTTCACGATCGAAAGGTTCAATCCTTTGGTACATTCCTGCAGGATGCCTCTTTCCGACTGCCTGACGACGGCGAGGTCGACGCCGATCGACTCCAGCGTTTTCAGCGTATCGTACAAGCTTTCTCCTTTCGTGACGCTTGAGGCTGCATCATCGAGGTGAAGGACGTCCATTCCGAGTCTGCGTTCGGCGATGTGGAAACTGCTCTTCGTTCTTGTGCTCGGCTCTAAAAATAAGTTGGCAGCGAACCTCCCTTGATAAGAAGGAAGACGATCCGTCTCCTCCATATGTTTCGCCGTTGCAAACAAGTGCATGATCCTCTCATTGGACAGCTTCTTCATGGATAATAAATGGGACAAGGATTCTATTGCAGGCATTCTCATCTCTCCAATCTTGTGATAATAGAGATACGAAGGGTATAAAAAACACCCCCAGGCGTCTGGGGGTGTCGTGCTCGCTGCATACGTAACGAGCCAATCCCTCGTACACCTTTCTGAGCCTCACAGGACTCGGTTAAAACGTGACTGAGTGTTGGTTATTTCAGGAAGCTGCGTGATGATTGTCTTTCTCTTTGTCCATATTTTCCTGAGCTTCGAACATATTGCCATTGCCGATGCCCTTTTCTTTGCCGGGCAGAATCAGGTTCAACAGGACGCCGATGGTTGCAGCTAAAGCCATACCGGCGATTTGGATGCTGTCGGTCACTTGGACGAACGCACCACCGACTCCGATAACAAGGATGACAGATGCGATGATCAGATTTCTCTTTTCACCGAAGTCGATCTGGTTATCGATCAGCATGCGCAGGCCGCTGGAAGCGATGATCCCGAAAAGAAGGATCGAAACGCCTCCCATCACAGCACTCGGTATCGAACCGATGACTGCGGTGATCATACTGACGAATCCGAAGAAGATGGCAATGACCGCCGCTCCTCCAATGACGAACACGCTGTAGACTCTGGTGATCGCCAGGACACCGATATTCTCTCCATAGGTTGTGTTCGGAGGGCCGCCGAGACAGGAGGCGATCATCGTCGCCACTCCGTCTCCGAGGATCGATTTATCAAGTCCGGGATTCTTAAGGAAGTTCCGTCCGACAACTTTGGATAACACCATTTGATCTCCCGTGTGTTCGGTGATTGTAACGAGAGCGAAGGGAACCATCAGGAAGACGATTTCCCAGCTGAACACATCGAACGGGGAGAAATCAGCAAACGGGACTACGAAATCCGGTGTATGGAATACTGCACTAAGGAACCCTCCGAGAGAGTCTGAAGATGTAACAGCCGACCACTCCGCCTGTATTTCAGTCGTATCTACAATCCCCTGGGTGAGGGCGAAAACATAGCCTCCAACGATTCCGAACAATATCGGAAGAAGGGAGAAGAATCCTTTGAAGAAAATCGATGCGATAATCGTCAACGCGAGCGTAACAAGGGCGACCATGAAGTGTGTTCCGCTGTAAATGTTTTCTTCCTGGCCGGGGAGGTACATCGCCATGTCAATCGCGGTCGAGGAAAGACCTAAACCGATGACAATGATCACCGGACCTACCACAATCGGCGGGAGAATTTTCATTAACCAGTTCGTACCGAAGATGCTGATTAATAATGCGATAAGCCCGTACACAAGGCCGGATAGAAAGCTTCCGACCATTGCTCCTTCTACCCCGTGTGTCTTCGATACTTCCATGATCGGATAGATGAAAGCGAAACTTGATCCGAGATAAGCCGGGATCTTTCCTCTGGTAATCAGAAGATAGGCCAGCGTCCCGAAGCCGCTTGATACGAGGGCGACCGACGGGGACAAGCCGGTGAGGAACGGTACAAGAACCGTCGCTCCGAACATGGCGAATAGATGCTGGAGGCTTAGGGTGAGCCATTTGTGTAATTTTGGTACGTCGTGGATATCCAATGCTGGATTATGTTTTGTCATGATGATTCCTCCTTAGTTCAGTCACAGTCATTGGGAGCAAAGGGGCATAAAAAAAACCCCTTTG
>NZ_ANPF01000051.1:0-110930 GCF_000328325.1 Halobacillus sp. BAB-2008
TAATAAATAAACATAACATTACGATTTAATTTAATAAGGAGTCAAATGGAACGAGGGAAAAGTTACCTGTTATTTATGCTTGAGGATCTATTGCAACTTGGGGGGCAAGTTTCAGGAAAATAAGAGACTATTCTACTGCTTTTGGTAATTTTTATGATAACGGATATACTGGATACGATGTTAAGGCTGAAACAAACAAATTTAGCTAGAGATAAAAAGTAATTCTTATACAAAGAGAAAATTTATGATTAATAAAGTTTACTTTAGTAGTAGTTTTATTAGCATTACTAATTACAGTAGGTGTAGGGCAAGCCGATATTCCTGATTATGAGAACTTCAATAATACGATGGGTTGTTTTAACAGTAGTGGCTACACTACTGTTAACTCTGGTTTAGCGTTTACAGGGACTTAACTAAACCAGAATAAATGGTGTTAATTATTGTCGTTTACTGCTGTATTTCTTGTCATTCAGTGGTAAAAAGTACGTCAAGGTTGTTATATTTCCTTAGCTGCAATTAGTAGTAGAATTCTACTGATTATCTCAGTAATTTTATATTTTGTTTGATGGTTTACACATTGATTTAATATAGTTAATTAGCACATAGCTCTATGTGAAAACAACTCGATACTGAGTGTTAAATTGGAAGTTTCTTATTTGTAATAATATCAACACTAAATTATAACAGGGGCAATGAATTTAGAATATTTTGAAACATCTAATATACTCAAACGTATACAAAATAAAGGGGGGGATGATGATGAAGCATGTGTTTTGGTCTTCAGCGACAATCGTGGCCATAGCGGCGGCCAACTGGCTTATTGCCGCCTTCTTGGGAGGAGCGGTGATGGATTATGCCTTCCTTACCGGTTTAGCGGCGGCTACCACCGTTGGCTTTTTTAATTCTTCCGGGGGATTTGCATCGGATGCCATCCGTCTGAGTGCCCAGGCACAGACGGGCATCAAAGTGGAGAAGGATAAGCAGACCTTCCGGCCGACGGTCGTTTTTTATACGGCTGTCGTTTATACGATCGTCGCTCTTATCGCCACGATCATTTATTACAAGGATTATTTCCTGTGAGGGGAGCGGATCTGGTAAAGAAAGCAGAGGCGCAGGCCGCGTTTTACGCGGAAAATCCGAAGGTGGAGGTGATCTTTCTTGCGGGATCGGTCGCGCGCGGATGGGATGATGCGTTTTCGGACATTGAATTGCACATCCTTTGGAAAGCGCCGCCGACGGAGGAGGATCGAATCGGCCCGGTTTCTGAGGTGGGTGGATCGATTCTGAGCTTCGAACCATATGAAGACGAAGAATGGTCGGAAGCCTACACCGACGAGTCGGGGCTGAAGTTTGAAATCAGCAGTTTCCTTACGGAGACAGTGGAACGGTACATAACAGACGTCGTCGAAGACGGAGAGTTCGATTATGATAAACAGTGCATCCTGTCTTCCATTCAGGATGGAAAGATTCTTTATGGAAAAGCGCAGGGGCAACGGATGAAAACAAGGACGGATGCTTATCCGGATGTGCTCGCAGCGAAGATGATTTCTGAAAACCTCGAGCTGACGAATCGCTGGAGCAACCGACAGGCGCTGAAGGTCCGCGGGGACTGGTTGATGTTTTATGATCTTGTGACGTTTGTCCAGAAAAAGTTGATGGGCGTATTGTTCGGCATGAACCGGATGTATGTCCAGCATCCTTCTTTCAAGTGGATGGTATGGAACATAGACAGAATGGAAGAAAAGCCGGACCGTTTTGGCGAGCGGATGTCCACCCTTATCTCTAAAGATCCCGCGGATACGCTCGCTGACTTGGAAGCGTTGGTGGAAGAGGTGCGGGCCTTGGTATCGAAGCGCGGTTGACAGGTATTAAAAAAACAGCGGAGCTCTATGCTCCGCTGGTTTTATCTATATTCTCAAAAAGTATTGCATAGGGAAGAAAGGTATGGTAAATTTAATCAGTGACTCTATTTTAATTATTGAACATAAGTATCCATTATAAATTATAACTTAAAAAGGGCGCGGAGTCAATAGCGGATGCGTTTTTTTCTAAAGGAGGACTTATTTTGGGCGACGAAATACAGAAAGAACAGAGATATTTGGATATGGTGATGGCAGATATCGCAAGGCAGATCGGCGTATTGGAAGCGGACGCCGCCAAGCGGAAAGAAGAAGTGATCCATATCCGTAAGCACTTTTGGGATGATCTGAAAATCAACATGGATACGTTCGACGACTATCTGGAAACGATCATCGGGATGAGACAGCAGGCGCAGGATCTGTCGGTCAGTCAGGGAACGCACAGACAGGCCTTCCACCGCTTGGAAAGGCTGAAGCGGGTGGAAGAAGTTCCGTATTTCGGCCGGATCGATTTCAGAGAAGAGGGTCAGGAGGAAGCGGAGTCTGTTCATATCGGGATATCGACGATTACGGATGAAGCCGATGAATCGATTCTCATCTATGACTGGCGGGCCCCGATTTCAAGTGTCTATTATGACTATGCGCCGGGCCCTGCCGCCTATCACACACCGGAGGGCCGCATTCACGGGGAGCTTGAAAAAAAGTGGCAGTACAACATTAAGAATGGTGTCATTGAGTCCATGTTTGATACGAGTGTGACCATCGGGGATGAAATACTTCAGGGAGTTCTTGGCCAGGGTTCCAACAAACACATGCAGAGCATCGTTGCAACCATCCAGAAAGAGCAGAACAAGATCATCCGGCATGTGAAAGGGAAACTCCTGATGGTTCACGGCGCAGCGGGCAGCGGCAAGACGTCGGCCGCGCTCCAGCGAATCGCTTATTTCCTGTATAAATTCCGGGAAAACTTGAGAGCGGACCAGATCATCCTTTTTTCTCCTAATGCTATGTTCTCCAATTACGTCTCCCACGTCCTGCCGGAATTAGGGGAAGAAAATATGGAGCAGGAAACATTCCAGGACTATTTGGAGTACCGGCTCCAGGATTCCTTCTCCGTGGAAGGTCCTTACGAGCAGCTGGAGTACATGCTGGAATGCACGGACGACCCTGATTACGGCGTAAGAAGGGCAAGTGCTCAATTTAAAGCCTCCTCCGTTTTCTTTGAAGGGATGAAAACATACCGCGACATGCTGGAGTCCTCCGGCATGATTTTCCGTGGGCTGAAGTTTCGCGGAAAATCGCTGGTCAAAGCAGCGGATATCGCCGAGCGCTTTTATACGGAGGATACAAATTTCCGTTTCAACAACAGGATCGAGAAGCTGAAGGACTGGCTTCTCGAGATGATCGACCGGATCGAGGTTAGGGAACTGGAAAAGCCGTGGGTCCAGGAAGAAATCGAGCTGCTCAGTAAAGATGATCTCCAGAAGGTATATTCTCGTCTGGATAAGGAAAAAGAATACGAAGACGGCACGTATAAATTTTATGAAAAAGAACAGGAAGTCCTTTCCCGTTTGATCGTCCGTAGAAGGTTGAAGCCGCTCCGCCGAAAGATCGAGGCGCTTCAGTTCATCCATATCAAGAACTTGTATCGTCAGATCTTCGATGAATCTCTCCATGACAAGTTGTGGGACGACAGTCGTATACCGGATGAGTGGTCCCGTATTTGTGAAATGACGAAGGAGGCGTTGAAGGAAGGGAAGCTGTATCAGGAAGATGCGACGCCTTACCTTCTTTTGAAGGAGCTTATTCAAGGCTTCCAGTCAAATAACGCCATCAAATATGTGCTGATCGATGAAGCGCAGGACTATTCGGTGTTCCAATTCGAGTTCATCAAACGATTGTTCCCGAGAGCCCGCATGACGGTGTTGGGAGATTTCAATCAGGCGATATTCGCCCACGCGGACCAATCGGTGAACTTTGATTTTCTGAGTGGGTTGTACGGACCAGAGGAAACAGAAAGCATTACGCTGGATCGCAGCTACCGGTCGACGAAGCAGATCATTGAATTCACAAGAGAGCTTGTGCCGGAAGGGGAACAGATCAAGGCGTTTGAGCGGGAAGGAGAAAAGCCCACGCTGACCACGCTTGATACCCGGGAAGAGCTGCATGCAGAGATCGTGTCCCGGGTCGCTGCGTTGAAACAGGAAGGCCACCATACGATTGCCATCATTTGTAAATCGGCTCGGGAAAGCGCGGATGCCTTTGAGGGACTAGGGGCAGTAGACGACCTTAAGCTCGTTAAGAAAAGCACGGACGAATACGAGCAGGGTGTGGTCGTCCTTCCGTCCTATCTTGCAAAAGGGATCGAATTCGATGCGGTCCTTATTTATGATGCATCGGATCGGGTCTATGGAGAAGAGCACCTGCGCCGGCTGTTTTATACCGCCTGTACGCGTGCGATGCACACGCTTTACCTGTACAGTGTCGGGGAGCCGACGCGTCTGTTGAACGGAGTATCTCTTGGCACGGTTCTCGCTGTGTGGAAGTGAAACGGAGATCTATGATAATGGTAAAAAAGCTTATCCTGATGGGTAAGCTTTTTTGCTGTCTCAAAGGAAGAGGGCTCCTTTCCATTGTTAAATATGTTAAAAAAATGAAATAAATGATAAATTGTTAATAGACAGGATTCATAAAGGGAGAGGGTTCAGATGAAGACGGTGCTCGTGTTTGTTACAGATGGTTATGCGGATTGGGAAGTGGGCTACATAACGGCGGAGTTGAATAAACCGGGAACGGGGTACAGTATCGAAACGATGGGGATTGATAAGGAACCGAAAGTGTCGATGGGCGGTATGACGGTGCTGCCCGATTATCAGTTGGGCGACCGCTTGGACCCATCTCCTGCTATGGTCATATTTCCGGGCGGGACGGGATGGAGAGAAGAGAAAAACCAGCAGGCGGAAGCGCTCGTACGGAGTTGTTTGGACCTGGATGTACCGGTAGCGGCCATCTGTGATGCAGCGACGTTCCTCGGCAGGCATGGGTTCCTTGATAATCGGAAGCATACCGGTAACTCATTGGCATATTTGAAGGAAGGGGCGGCTGCTTATGAGGGAGACTCCTTGTATATAGAGGCGCAGTCTGTTCGCAGCAGCGGTTTGATCACGGCTAACGGCAGTGCGGCGCTGGAATTTTCGCGGGATATTCTTACGGAATTGAACGTAATGGATGAGCGCGGTCGCGAGGAATGGTACGGCTTCTTTAAAGAAGGATTCCTGCCAAATTGAGGGGGAAGTGAGATGAATAGGAAAAGTAAATGGAAACGGAAGAAAGCAAGGAAGTCTGATTCCGGCGACTGGCTGGATATTCTGTTATTCATCCCTGAATTGCTGCTGCTTCCGTTCCGACTCCTTCTTTGGATGCTCCGAATGGCCGGGAAGGCGCTCCATTCTTTATTCGACTGGTGATGGAGGTGGGAACATGATGGATGATTTGCAGGCTTTTCTCGAGTCGGAAATTACTGATCAGGAGTACTATGAAGGCATTCTTGCCTTTATCCAATCTCCCAATATAAGGAGCGGGGAATATGAATGCAATACCTTCATTGTGAGGAAGATTAATCGCTCCAGCTTTCTCATTTATGAGGAGTTCGAGGTGGACGGACGTGTAATAACGCAGGGGGAAACAGCGTCTTCTCATGACAATCTAGTGAAACAAATGCAGGAATGCGCGCAAAAACAGGGGTTTACCCTCTGTCATTATCCATAATCGGGAAGGAGGAGGAGAATTGAGAATCATAGAAGAAGAAAAACTGGAGGATTATGTAAGGGAGAAAGTCATCGAACATAACATGCGTATGCTGCCGGATGAGCTTAAGACGCCGAATGAAGATATCAGTTTCCTGTTGAAAGAGGACGACGATACGATCGTCGGAGGCATTACGGCGAACATGTTCTGGCATCACATGCATATTGAATTCTTCTGGGTGGAGGAAACATTAAGAGGAAAAGGATACGGAAGTGCGCTGCTTGAAAAAATGGAAACGGCCGCCCGCGAAAAAGGATGCCGCTTCATCCATTTGGATACGTTCAGCTTCCAGGCACCGGACTTTTATAAGCGGCATGGATTCGAGGTGTTCGGAACACTGGAGGATCACCCGGAGGGATTCGCGCAGTATTACATGGTCAAACGGTTCGACCGTTGAAGATTATTCATAGAAAGGAGCATATCTATGGAAAAAATAGAAAAAGTACTGGACGCGTATTTTTCTGCTTGGAATGAGGGATTTGCTACGAAAGAGGCTGTGGGCATACGAGCGTTTATGTCCAAGGATTTCGTCGGTTATTGGTCCCGGTCGGATATTCTGCAGCCGGATCCATATTTCTACGACTATGACTTGGAAGCTGTCTTGAAGCAGATGGATGAGGCGGAGAAGACTTTTGAAGTCGCTTCTATAGGGGAGAGGAAGGACGGGCAGGAGAGGATCGTGCTCGGGAGGGAGACCAACGTCATCCAGGGAACCGCCTTTACTGCACAGTGTATGTTCGTTTGGAGGAAAGAAGCGGATGATTGGAAACTCGTGAAGGAATACATAGAACTGGAAAGATAGGAAGTAAAATTGGGTTGTTCAGAAACGATGCACCTTCTTCTGAACCGCTGAGCAAGCGAATATACATGGACGAATAAAAGAAGGAAGGACTGATTTCATGCCATCCTCCCTATGTGATCATTTCGCTGAGCTGGTAAACGGCAGGAGCCGCTTGGAACACGGGACCTGTACCGTATCGCTGCATCGGACTTTCCAGGCCGCGGTTCAAGGCCGTCCTAGTCGGGCGGTCGTCCCTGTCGGTCTTTCTTTTGAATCCCTTGATACGAATGGAAGAGCTTTGTGTCTTGCAGAAGTAGCGGTATTAGAAGAGGAAATACCGGGTTTTATGCGTGCCGTTGTCCAGCAGGGACTGGTTGTGGGCGCGCTTCATAATCATTGGCTGTATATGAATCCGACTGTCATGTATATGCACATCCAATCAGTGGAACCGCCGCTTGATTTCGCCGGTAAAATGGCGCGGGCGTTTTCATCGTTAAGCAGTTATCCCGTCCCTTGATTAGAAAGAGAACAACAATAAAGGAGGCAGCATATGTTTTTGAAAGAAATCCGTCTCCTGCGAGAGAATATCGAATCCTATGAAGCTTATCCTTTTTCCATACCCGCCATCCGGAGCCTTGACCATCTCGATCTGAAAAGCCGTGTGACATTTTTCGTCGGAGAGAACGGATCCGGAAAATCGACGCTGCTGGAAGCCGTCGCCGATATGTGCGGCTTTCACACCGCCGGCGGCGGGCGCAATAACACGTATGATGTTCATGCTGCAGCGTCTGACCTCGGTGACTATATCAGGCTTTCGTGGATGCCGAAAGTGTCCAGGGGCTTCTTCCTACGAGCGGAATCTTTCTACAACTTCGCTACTCATATCGAGGAAGTGGGGGCGCTCGGAGGCTACGGCGGCCGCTCCCTTCACAAGCAGTCCCACGGGGAATCGTTTCTTTCTCTGTTTACGAACCGCTTCCAAGGGAAGGCGGTTTACTTGCTGGATGAACCGGAAGCGGCCTTGTCCCCGCAACATCAGCTCTCTTTTTTGAAGATTCTCCATGACTTGGAGACAGAAGGGGACAGCCAGTTTCTCATCGCCACCCATTCCCCGATCCTGCTGGGCTACCCGAATGCGGATATCCTCTCGTTCGACGGCGGGAAAATCGAACGGATCTCTTATGAAGAAACGGATCACTATCAAATAACGAGGGCTTTCCTTGAAAAAAAAGAGCGTATCCTTGATGAACTGTTCCGGGAAGAAGAGGGATAGGTATGGATATTCTTTTGTTTTTTATCAGCGCCGGTCTGCTTATGTATCTGTTGGATAAATACCTCCACCGGTGGTTAGGCGTAAACAAGGTTGACCTGTCAACGACGAAAGCGTGGAGAGTGGAGCGGTGGGGAAGTCGTCTATTCTTCATCCTCTTTCTCCTCCTGTTATGGAGCATAGATCGGACAGCTGAGAACTGGTTTTGGTTATTTATCAGTGGGATTGTTGCTTTTAACAGTTTCCATGCTCTGCTTGAGTGGATGTATATTAAGAACTCCAGGCAGTTTGTCGTAACGCTCCTGCTTATGGTGTCTGTCCTCCTTCTTTTACTCGCAGGGCATTATGTCATTCTCTGAGAACGGTCGAGGAGATGGTCCATTCGCTCGCACTCTTTTATGAAGGAGGATACGATGATAGATACAGAAAATATAAAAATCATGGAAATAGAAAGCCGATTTGAAAGAGAAGCGAAGCGGGTGATCCTTGCCGGAATGGAAGAGTATTTCGGCTTTATCGACCATTCTCTGAATCCTGATTTGGATGATATTTTATTGAGCTATCAAAAGGTGGGCAGTAAATTTCTTATCGCCGTCTTTGAAGCCCGGGTGATTGCGACGGCAGCTGTGGTGAAAGAGGACGAAGGTACGGCAAGGCTCGTGCGTATGTCTGTCGTGAAGGAATTCAGGCGGTCCGGGATAGGAAGAAGGATGCTGCGCTCTATGGAAAGGTATGCGTTTCAAACCGGGTACAGGAAGCTGGTGCTGGAAACCCATCGGGAATGGGAACAGGCTATCCGGTTTTATATGGATAATGGTTATGAAATGTACGTGGATGATGGACAGAGGGCTCACATGTGGAAGGATGTAATCACCAATTCCTGTTCGCCGGAGGACTTCTCCTGACCATTGTAGAAATATGTAAGGAGAGATGTCGGAAAGCGGAGGGATACGGATGAGTTTTTGGACATGGTTTGCCATTTGCCTTGCATTGTTCAGCGGTATTTTTGCGGCGAATTCCAAGAAGAAAGATCAGTGAGGGGCGGGCTGTTCATTTTTTGTAAGTATTAGTTTAAATAGAGGATGCTCCCTTTCCTTAATTTATTCGTTGAACAGCACTTTTCTCTTCGTCTTTCCAGGAATACAGCACCTGTTCTCCATTCTTTTTATTGACAGCTACATCATAGTTGAACGGGGGAATGCCGGCTTTCGCTTTTATGACAGTAATTTCATCAATTGCTTCTTTCGCAAGGCCACTGTCTTCGTTTGTAATTTCCCACATAACAGCAGCTAAGAGTTCTTCTCTATCATGTAGCTCCTGTTGGGAATAGTTTTGTAACATCTGATACATGGAGAAAATAGATAGACAAACAAGGGCGGCCGCTAGTATGAGAATGGTCCATTTACTTTTTTTCCCTTTTAACATAGTAGTCTCCTTAATGGTTTTTTTTGGTTATCACAAAATAAGGGAAGGTCATTTCGTGAATGATATGTAAAATTATGTATTACATTCAATCATGAAAATTACTCTTTATAAATCTCTCATTGGAAAATGAGGATTGAAATGAGGTGAGGAAATGTTCGGATTTTACAACTCTTTATCTGCAGAAGTGTATGACCTGGATAAACCGATCGGCCATTCCTTCGGGGATATCGAATTTTATTTGGACCATCTGGGCGGGGTGAACGGCAGACTATTGGAGCCTGCCGTCGGCACCGGCCGGCTGTTGATTCCGCTGCTTGAAAATGGATATGACGTGGACGGGTTCGATTTGTCTCCGGACATGCTCGCTGTCTGCCGTAACAACTGCCGGCAGAGCGGGGTTGCTCCAAAGCTTTTCGAAGCGGATATGACCGACTTCGACCTGGGTGAGGAATACGGGACGATCGTAGTACCGACCGGGACGTTCCTTTTGATTCATGAACGGGAGAAGTCGATCGCGGCCCTCCGGCAGTTTCATCATCATTTGAAAACAGGAGGAAAACTGCTCCTCGATGTCTTTCTGGAGACGGATATCCAACTCGGGAAGGTGTCTGTGAAGCAGTGGGACTGCCCGAACGGGGATACGATTACGCTGGAAGCGAAGCAGGTGGAAGTGGATTACATCCGTCAGTATGTCGTTTCGCATCATCGGTATGAGCGGTGGAGAAATGGGAAGCTGATGGAAAGTGAACAGGAGCGTTTTCCGACCCGGTGGTACGGAGTGGAGGAATTCTCTCTGGTTCTGCAAGCGTGCGGGTTTGAGGTGAAAGAGATATCTGCAGATTATAAGCGCGGAGTGTATCCGTCAAAGCCCGATCAGGTCATCACATTTGAAGCAGTGAAAAAATAAAACAGGCAGAGGAGCGGATGTGCTCCTTCTGCCTGTTTCGATTATTCTCCCTGTGCTTCCTCAACAGCCTGTACGAAATCTTCATGCGTGCTTCCTTCAAAGCGCTCGCCGTCAATGAACAGCGCAGGAGTGCTGGTGACGCCCCACTCTTTCACCAGATCCAAGTCGCGCTCGACGGCATCTTCTCCTTCGCCGTTCTGGTACGCTTCCAGTACGGTTTGTGCTTCTTCCTCGCTTGCAATGCTTTCCAGCGTCTCTACGAGGTAGTCTTCCGTATAGACTTCTTCCTGCTCTTCACCAGGGTTCTGTTTTTCATACAATAGGTCATGGAATTCCCAGAACGTTTCATTTCCAAGTTCCTGATAAACGACTTCGGCGAATTCAGCCGACCGTTTGGAATCCTCGTGGATGAACGGGTAGTTGACGAAATAGAACTTCGCTTTTCCTGTCTGAATGAGGTCTTTATCGATCAATGGGTACGTATTTGCGGTAAAGTCTTTGCAGTACGGGCACTTATAGTCGCCGAACTCGACGATCTTCACTTCTGCATCCTCATCTCCAAGATAAGGCTGTCCTTCATAGGTGTCTGCGGATGGTGCATCCCCGGAGCCTGTATCATCATCGGAATTCGTTGCTGCATAGACCCCGATGATTCCTGCGATGACTACGATGCCGAGAAAAACCAACATCCATATCCATGGCTTCTTCATGAGTTGTCCTCCTGTCCTTCGTGTAAACGTATGATCAGTCAGGGATTCTGCTGTTGTGCTTGTTACTTTTCCCCTTATCGATCGTGTGGAAGCTTCTTCTTCCTCTAAAAAAGAGTGGAAAGTTCCTTCACCAAGACACTACATGATGTAGTGTGAAAAGTCAAAGGGGAAAATTCGCGTCTTGACGGGGAGGGAAGTCTACACTACAATCTGTAGTTGAGAGGTGTAGAGATGAAAATTCAACCGTTCAAAACAAATGAAAAAGGGCTGAACCGTTTCTTTGGACCGCTGGAAGCGCGTGTAATGGATGTGCTTTGGGACGGATCTGAAATGTCGATCAAAGCTGTCAAAGAAAGACTCGATCAGGAGCAGGAGGCGAAGTTCAATACGGTCATGACCGTGATGAACCGTCTCGTTGATAAAGGTGTGCTTACAAAGCGGATAGAGAAGCGGAAATCGTTATATACTCCTGTCCTTACAAGAGAGGAATTCCTGAACGATCAATCGAAAGAGCTGACCAAAGGAATCATGGATGAATTCGGTTCGCTTGCCGTCAATCACATGCTGGATGCCTTGGAGGAAGCGGACCCCGGCTTGCTTGAGAAGCTGGAGAAGAAGGTGCAGCAGCTGAATAAGGAGAAGTAGAATGAAAATCAGGGAGCTCAAGTTTCTTTTTGTCCTGTCGTTTCTGTTGATCAGTGCGGTCATTGCTCAGATGTCATGGTACGGCTTCTATGTGGTGACGAGCCATAATTTATTTTTAAACATCGCAAAAGTCTGTCACAACTGGCTGCAGGCCATCGACGTGTCGCCGCTGAATGCTCTTCTCCAGCTGCTTGCGATCTCGACAATTGTACTTTTTCTGATCCAAATCGGAAGGCAGTTCCGGCTCCATCACCGGTTTCACCGGAGGATGGAAGCCCTGCGTGATGAACCGTTGACTACCGAGGTCAGAGAGACGACCGGCTTTGGGAACAAGAACCTGATCGTTGTCCAAAGTGACGAGTGGATGGCGCTCACATGCGGGTTCCTGAAACCGAAAATCATTCTCTCGTCCGAAATGGTAGCAGGTTTGGAGAAGGATGAACTTCGTGCGGTCGTTTATCATGAAGGGTATCACCAAAGATATTTCGATCCGTTGAAGAAATTACTCATCCAGACCCTTACCGCAGCATTCTGGTATATTCCGATACTAAAGTGGGTGGCGGAACAATATCATGTCTGTAAGGAGCTGGCAGCCGATCAATATTCGATTGACCAGATGGACAATGATTTGTATCTGAGTGCCGCGCTCTTGAAGCTCGTCAGGAATGGACAAGGAAAAGCGGCGCATTCGTTCGCTGTTTCTTTTGCCGATACCGCGGTCAATTATAGGATCCAGCAGCTGGTTAAGCCGGACGAGCAGGTCAAAGTAGCGGTTCCATTAGGGTCAGCACTGTTATCTTTCATCATCTTTTTAGGGATGACGGGCATGTTCATCATCGCCCTTCCCTAAAAATTTTTAAATCAAAGCACTACATAGTGTAGTGAATCAAGGAGGAAATAATAATGAAGACAACGACAAGTATGACTATTTTAAGGGTGGTTCTGGGAATCATATTCCTCGTCCACGGAGCACAGAAGTTTTCCGGAGGAATATCCAACACAGCAGGTTTCTTTGACAGTCTCGGCATTCCCGGGGTGATGGCGTATGCCGTCGCCGTCATTGAGCTTCTGGGAGGGGCGCTGATGATTCTCGGGCTCGCTACCCGCGTCATCGCCGGCTTGTTCATGATCGTTATGCTAGGGGCGATCTTCACTGTTAAAATCGGTCAAGGCTTCGTCGGAGGAGTCGAGTTCGATCTTGCTCTTCTGAGTATGTCCATCGCACTCCTTATCGGAGGCAGCGGTCCGCTCGCATTGGATAGCCGCTTCACAGGCAAAACATCAGAAAAGGCTGTATCCTAAAATAAACGCAGGGTTGTCTCTTAATTGGAGGCGATCCTGTTTTTTTATCCAAACGAGAATAGAAGGAATCACTGCGGAGATTCTTGAATGGTATAGAGAGAAGGGCATTGTATAGTGGAAGGAAGTGACGTAGTGGAACCGGTGGGCTACTTTGTGACAGCTCTGCTGTATGCGTCGGGTGTCTGTTTTGCGGTCGTACCAAGAAAGTGGGCGCTGCCTTTTCGGTCGCCGGGGAAGTATCTGCTGATGTTTACCGAGCTACCTTTTCATCTGCTGTTGTTCTTGTTTTTATCCACCTTTCTTGCTGTAATCGAGGGGGATTTGAATTCGGTTCTCGGCCCGGTTTCCTTCGTGATCATGGCTGCATCTGCTGCGGCCGTCCTATGGGGCATCTCAAAAAGTTTAAAAACAGCGTCCATCCTCCGGCATGCTTTTGATGAACACCTCGAAGGATGGCGCCGAACCGGTGCGCAAGCCGCCATCAGGCACAGTTTTTCCGTCCGTGCATTCCTCGGTCCTTTCCGGATATGGAGAGGAGTGAAGAGGACCCGCAATATTGCCTATGCGGATAAGGGTTCACGCAACCGCATGGATCTGTACCGGCACAAACGTTGTCCGGATCGAGTTCCTGTTTTGATTCACCTGCATGGGGGCGGTTTCGTCAGCGGGAAGAAAAGCACCCAATCGCTGCCGATGATCCAGCACTTTGTAAAGCGTGGATGGGTCTGCATCAGTGCGAACTACAGGCTTCTTCCCGATGCGGAGTTCCCGGAACCGCTCATCGATGTGAAGAAGTTGATTGCCTGGGTGCGCAGGCATGCCGGCACGTACAACATAGATCCTGATAAGATTGTCCTAGCAGGGAATTCAGCAGGCGGTCATTTGGCCACGATGGCCGCACTGACAGTCAATGATCCTGTGTACCAGCCGGGTTTTGAAGAAGCGGACACAACGATCGCCGCAGCCATCTCCTTCTACGGGTATTATGGAAGAATGGAGATGGAGAAGGAACTTTCTTCTCCTCTGAATCATGATGCGAAGGACGCTCCTCCCTTCTTTCTTGTGCACGGGGACCGGGATACGTACGTGAGCCAAAAAGGGGCGAGGCGTCTTTCTCAGCACATCGCCGGGTCCTCTGTACATCCGGTTGTTTATGTAGAATTGCCGGGTGCGGAGCATAACTTCGACTTGTTCCACTCGATTCGTGCCGAGAGTATCAGTAGAGGGGCGGCAGTGTTTGCGGAGTGGGTGATCAACAGGAAGCGTACTACCTTATCAATCTATTCCATACCTATATCTCATGTTTAAGATCTTTTAACTCTATTAGAGTGTCATTCCTAGCTTTCTATTAAAACAATTTATGCGGATTAGGGTTGGGGAATCAATTATTTTTGATATAATATTGTTCTAAAAAGCATAATATATTATGTTGAAAGACGTTCTACTTATTGTTAAGGGGTAGAATTTTGTTATTTTTCCATGGACGCTAATATTAGAGAGGATTTTAGACATTTATATAAAAAAAATCACGTGGTTTCATTTGGCTCTTCTAGTATATCACCTGAGAATGAACCTTCTAATTAAAAGAACAGAAAGCGTACCCAGCATGTTAAAGCGCGTTGAAAAAACACTTATAGACTCCGGTGTAATGAATGAGAGTTTTGAACAAGGTAAAGTAAGACCTAAAAGTAAAACTATGGAACGGCTACTTGATGCTTTTGTAGTGAACCGATCCTATTCAGTAGAAGAAGGATATTATGGGTATGTTGCAGTTTCATTAATTGAAAAGAATTGGACCATATTCATTAAGGTTTCGCTCTTTTTTGCGTTTGTCTTTGTATTCTTGTGGGTTGGTGTCAGAATATATGTGAGTTATTTCTTTTCCATTTCAGGAATTATTGCGTTGAGCATGTTTGTTGGATTGTTTGTAGCGCCGTTTCTTGGATTGTTAAGTGGTATTTTTGCTCTTGGTTGGAAAAAATACCCTTTATTATTCTTAAATCTGGGTCTTATGGTTTTCTTTAATTTCAGTCTGGTATAAGGAATCAGAATCGTGGTCCATTCAAATTTAACTGTGGTTGTAATAACAACAGCCCCCGAACGAGGGCTGTTGTCAAAAGAAGGATTAAGACATAACTTACTTAATCGTGTTATTAATATCTAAATATGGGAGATTTACAAGAACCTATTTCTTTTGTTTGTCTAATCAATTAAAAATTCACAGTTACTGTTTGATCTTCACCTAGACGCTCACTATTTCCGTTCAACGGAGATTTTATTCGTAAAGTCATAGACTTTATATCTTCAATACTTACTTCGTCTAGTAAATAGGTGGCTTGAGCCCTATATTCCCCTGGACCTCTGTAGCCGAATCTCAAATTGCCACTCATTAGGAGATTTGGTTCGATCCACTCTTCACTTTCTTTCGTTTTTAATTGAAAATGCTTTTCGTCAAAAGTTAAATTTTTTCTTCTGAAATAACTGTCATATCCATTCTAATAAACTCGGCTTCGCCTTCTGGTAGGGATTCTGATAGATTACTATTCATTTCCCCTCTTTGTAATGAGATGGCGTGGACTTTTACCGATATTGGGCCAGATTCCAAGGTTCCGATTTCTTTTTTTGAGTTAACAACTTCAAAATCACCTAAAGAAAAAACATTTTCACTTTCAGATTCTTCAGTCTTTTCATGGTCATTTTCTGTTGATTTGTTTGAAGTATCATTGGAATTGGTCTTAGAACAAGCGCTAAATAAAATAAGTGATAAAAATAAAATTATAAATAAAAAACGTTTCAAAATAAGGTCTCCTTTCCCACATCAATAGATGCTATCAAAAGTAATGTAGGTACACAAGATGGGGAAAATGAAAAAGAATGGTTATCAGCAATCTTTGTGTTTCCGGTCTAGAGGATGTTTTGGCCGATTAAAATCTATCTCGTTGATGACAATTTTTTCTAAATTGTGGTAGTCATCATCAATCGTATTTAAAGCTTCAAGAGATAGATATTCCATCCAATCTAGACAAATCTGCCGGTGTTTAAGGGAGCGTGAAGATGGGGATAGGTAAACAACAGTTGGTAAAAGGTAATATTTAACAATTGCAATCGCGTAAAAACGGTGCGGTTTTCTTAACTTAGGAAGGCAGAAAGATCAAAACCCTCACAGGCAGGGATGCGGAATAGTTTATAAACAAGGTCGAACGAACGGCTGAGGACAACAAAACGCAGGTATGGTTAGCAAAAGGGGCAGGGAATTTCATAAGAGGGAATGAACGATAGGATGAATGACATATTTTCTGATGTGAAAAGAAATATAGACAGGAAAAATAAGCTTCTATTTACTCGAAACAGCCCTTCTTTACAGTCATTAAGAGATCGCATGGCCATACAGCCCCGCAGAACGCTTGTGATGTGGGCGTTGGAGAGTGCCCGTGTTCCGCTCTTACGCCTGCAGGATCGATACCCGGAGGAAGAGAGGCCGAGGATCTGTCTGGAGCGCTGCGATGAATGGGCGCGGGGAGCTGTCAAGATGCCGGAAGCAAAGAGAGCCATCCTGGATGCGCATGCCGCTTCCAAAGAAATAGCGGATCCTGCGTATGCCCCTCTATGTCAAGCTGTCGGCCATGCTGGAGCAACTGTGCACGTAGGAACCCATGCATTAGGGTTACCGATTTATGAGTTAACAGCTCTGGTCTATGAATATGGCAGGATGGATTTTACAAGCCATGCAAGGAAAAGAATCAAGGAATACCATCACCGGCTGGATTATTGGATAGAGAATACGGATACGTGTGACCGGGAATGGGCGGAATTTCTACAATAAAAAAGGACCCGGGATCGCTTTAATCCGGGCACACAACCGGCATATCAAGCATAGCTTTTGTTAAGGGAGGATGGTCTCCTAAACGGAGGAGGTCGTCTTTCTTTGGGATAGGAAGGAGTGGACGGTGTGCGATACATCGGAATAGGTTTGATCGGTACCCTTCTGGCTCTTATTTATGGTTTTTTCACGCAGCGTTGGGAAACGACAGTGCAGATCATCGGCTGGTTCGCGCTGGTGCCTCTTCTGCTTGCCGGTCTGCTTGCGGGGGTGTTCGTCAGCGGGGATCGGAACAGAGCGAATTATCATTCCGGGGACAAGGAGACGAGGAAGGCAAGGGGCAGCTGGACGGTACGCTTCCTGCTGATCGGGGCACCGAATGCCGTCTGTGTGCTCCTCTTCGTTGTCATCGCTGTCGTCCAGAACGGCGGTTTTTAAAAGGATAGGAAAACGTCTGAGAATTGGCTTCTCAGACGTTTTTTTTATGGGAAGTATTATTGTTTAAGGGGGTCGATGGATGTCCTCAGTTTACCGGCTATCGCTGTCGTTCCTTCTTGAAGTTCTTGCTCGTCAAAGGATACTTTCACGATACTCTCGTCCATCTCCAACGCTTCTGAGAACAGCCCTTTAAGCCCCCTGGCCCGGCGGTCCACTTCCAGCATGACATCCAGTTTATTTTCGTTCAGGAAGAAGATGACCTCCAATTCGTCCAGGTAGCTGCGGTATTCCCCGTTAGGAACGAACTCGAATTCCTGGACGTACCCGTGGCGTTTCGATACCTCCATATCCACTTTCCTAATGTGAAAGCCGATGGATTCGAGTGCTTCGATCACTTTCTGGATGGACGGATGCGGAGCGATCTTAATCGGATCCCTGTCACCCGGGTCCAGTGCCATCGGAATATCCAGTCCCGTTTCAAACCAGATCGGCAGGCGGCCGTGGGAAGCGGGAGCGTGAAATGGCATTTGTATGACGAACGGTATTTCTTTCGTTTCGCCTGCCCCGATCGTTTCGTTGTCTGCAATCAAGTATTTCTCGAGCGCCACTTTTTCTTTCACTTTCTTTTCATCTACTTCGCGCACCGCTTCGGTCATCAGAAACATATGGATAGAATCGATCGACTGCTCGACATCTCCTCCTTTAATGACGACTCTCCCACGCACGTCCTCCCCGGGAACGAATTGATTCTTTTCCAATTGGGTATCCACTTTCGCAGCACCGACGCCGACACTTGCCAGGAATTTCTTAAACATAGGGCCTCTCCTCCTCTTTTTTATACCTACGTCCGGACAACACAAAAGGGTTCAAAATTTAACAGAAAACTAATTTGCGTGCATACTTAGTATAATGGTTTATTTCTTTATTTGTCACATTTAGATAATTATTCTAGGATTATTCCTACCCTTTTATATATACTTAGTATATAATGAGCGTAGATAAAGATGGGAGGGATTGTTAATGATTACAGTTAATGGTTTAACGAAAGACTTTGTCCAGGGGAGGCAGCGAGTGGACGTGTTGAAAGGCGTCGATTTGTCAGTGCAGGAAGGAGAATTCGTCGCGATCATGGGGGCGAGCGGGTCGGGGAAGAGTACGCTTCTGCAGCTGTTGGGAGGGCTGGATGCGCCGACAGACGGAGAGATGCATGTGAAGGGGCGTCCGCTGCATGACATGAAGGAGAAGGAAAGAACGATCTTCAGGAGAAAAGAATTAGGGTTTGTCTTTCAAAATTATCAACTGCTCCCGACCTTGACGGTGGAGGAGAACGTCGCGTTTCCGCTCCATGCAGATGGGAAGCTGACGAGAGAAAAGAAGGAATACGTCCATGAGCTGCTTCAATCGGTAGGGTTGGAGGGACTGCATAAGAAACGGGCCAACCTTTTGAGCGGAGGGCAGCAGCAGCGGGTCGCCATTGCCCGTGCACTTGTCAATGACCCGGCTGTCCTGCTGGCGGATGAGCCGACCGGGAATTTGGACAGACAAAAGGCGGAAGAGATTCTCGTGTTGTTTTCCAAATTCCACCGCGAACAGAAACAAACGATCGTCATGGTGACCCATGATATCTTTGCGGCGGGTTTTGCGGATCGAATCGTTCTTTTCCGTGACGGGGTCGTCGATCAGGTCATATCCAGGAAGGATCGGGACTATGCTAAATACTTGGCTGATTTCATGGCGTAATACGACGTCGAACAAGAAGCGCTTTTTCTTTACCCTGCTTGCGATTATCGTTGGAACGATGATGTTGACGGCGATGTTGATCGCGAATGAAACGACGGAAGACGTCTTTGACTATTACGAAGATATGTATGTAGCGGATGCGGACTATTGGGTGCTGAGCGAAGGGGAGACGTATCCGGAATCCACGATCGCTCCAATGGAGAATGATCCGGCTGTTACAGAGACGCTGCATGCACTTGATAAGCAGACCTTCTTCGAATTGGAGGGGGATCGTACTCTTAATGAGAGGTCTGTCCGGATTACCGGCGTCGATGATCAAAAGAGTTCTCTTTTGAAGATTCCTGTAATAGAGGGTGAGCTCGATAATGAGGGGATCGTCCTTCCGGAACCGGTTGCAGCCCTGCTGGATAAGGAAGTCGGCGATACCGTCCGCTTCACAGGCATGGGAGAGGCGAAAGTGTCTGCCATTACGGAATATACCCAGCTGCTCTCCAGTCCAAGTGACTGGGAAGGGGCGGAATCTAGCAGCTTCCGCGTCATGGCTCCACTTGACCTGTTAAGAGAGTGGACCGGGGAGGAAGATGCGCTGTCCTATGTTCGTTTTCAAACAGATGGGGATGGGGAAGCGCTGTTCCGGAAATGGCAGGAGAAATTCCAGGGGACGGGCGCCTATATCGAACCTGTCGTCGCCGATGATCTGCAGAGTAATGACATCGGAGGGCTGTACACCTTCTTCTATATCATTGCAGCACTTGCCATATTTATCAGCGGATTCATCGTGTTCAATATGATTTATACGAGCGTGATTGAGCGGAAGAAAGAATTCGCCATTATGAAGAGCCTTGGTTACACGAAGGGTTCTGTTTCCAAACTGGTTCTTATTGAAATGGTGCTTCTCGCTTTAATCGGCTCCTTCGTCGGGGTACCGCTTGGTATTTGGATGGGGGATGCATTCATGGGGGCGCTTCTGCAAGTATTCCAATTCGATATGGTTTACACGTTAAATTGGAAGGGACCTGTTTTGACCGCCTTCCTGCTCAGTCTCTGCTATCCTGTGTTGTTTTCTCTTTTTCCCATCTATCACGCGGGGAAGGTTTCTATTTTATTGGCGTTGAAGGAAGCAGGTGTCAAACAGCCTTCATCAACAAGCTATGTAGGAAGAGGGCTCGCAGGACTTGTGCTTATTTGCTGTGTTTTCATCGATCATCCAATTTCCTACGCGGCGGGAATTGCAGGTGTCCTTCTCTTGTTCCCGCTTTTGTTAGCGGGGATAGGGAAACTGACGGCCCCTTTATTCCGGTCATTTTTTCACTATCCGGGTGTAGTGGCTGTCAGGAATCTGTATCAGCAGATAAACAGAAACGCCAATACCGCTGCGATCCTCGCTGTTGGAGTAGCAATCATTTTGTTACTTAGTGCCGTAATTGAAACAGCGCCGGAAGGTTATGAAAAAGAAATTACGAGTACGTACGGCGGGGATATGAGAATCACTTCAGAGGCTCCGTGGACGCAGGATGATGTGGATAAACTGCTTACGTATAAGGAAATTACGGATGTAGAGCCTTTGTCGGAAGCTGCTCCGATTACATGGGAAACCGTGGGAGGAGAGAGGCGGCAGTTTTCGGTGCTTTCTGTGAGGGAGGAAGGCCCCGTCTTATTTGAAGAAAAGGGGACAGAAGACACCTATGCCTCCCTGGAAAAGGAATCTACGATTGCGCTTGGTGAACGGGCCTTTGATGAATGGGGCGGGGAGATCGGGGACTCCATCTTGATGAACACTCCGAACGGAGAGCAGCAGTACGAAGTGGTCGACGTCGTGAAAACCTCCCATCATGCCGGCTATACAGCTTTCATGAAGGAGGAGAACTTGGCGGATGAATTCGGTTGGAGCCAAAGCTATGATATGCTGTTAACGGTAACGAACAACGCCGACCAGGCGCTGCGCAATCAGTTGTGGCAGGATTTCGGGGAGCATCTGTCCAAGGTGCAGACAGCAGAGGAAGAAATTCAGTCCACCACTTCCGCTATTACAGGGATGAATGAATTGATCCTGTTATTGATGGTCATCATCATTGCCTTATCAAGTGTCGGTACCGCCAATACGCTGTTGATGAATACGTACGAGCGCAGGTTTGAGATCGGAACGATGCGAGCGCTCGGTTTTACGAAAAAGCAGGTGAAGACGATGATTCTGTCCGAAGGGCTCCTCATCGGCTTATCGGGCGTAGCAGGCGGTTTATTGTCTGGGGTGCTTTTCATCTATGCGACGAGTAAATCCGAACTGATGGAAGGGTTTATGACGTTCCGCCTCCCTGTACCGACGATGATGGTGGCGCTGGCTGCCGGAATTGTCTTAAGTATAGGCGCGGCGTGGATTTCAAGCCGGTCGGCAAGTAAAATCGATGTACAGGCATCACTTAAAGAAGGTTGATACATTGTCCGTTAAATATGGAATTTTAACTTTGTTATATGTAGAGAGACATCATGGCTACGAATTGAAGCTGGAGATGGACTCCCTTCTTGGTATGAAGGGAAAAGTCAATCCAGGACAGATTTACACGACGCTCGACCGTTTGATCCGGGACGAATTGGTATCGTCTCCGGGCTTGGATGATCAGGACAGGAAGCTGTTCGAATTGGAGCAGAAGGGGAAGGACCAGGTGGAAAAGTGGCTGCTGGAACCGGTGCCTTATCATTCGACGAAGGACGACTTCTTTTTCAAATGGAACTGCTCCCGCAGAATCGGTTTTCAGGACGAAGATAAAATGCTCCAGAATCAGAAGGAAGTGATCCTTAAAGGGGTCATGGAACTGACGTCCGCGAAGACGGAAGCCCTTATGAAGGGAGACGAGAATACGTACCTATGGATGAGCGGGCTGCTGCTGCACCTGGAGGCGGACTTGAACTGGATCATGCAGGTGGAAAACAGGATACGATAACGATTCAGGCAGGGGATCCCGAGAAAGGGTCCCCTGCTTTTTTTTACTATTCCATTAGACACCGTACCATGCTACATTGGATAAAGGTGGAATATTGAAAATTCTAAAAAGGTGGTCGTGAACGAATGCTTGCAACGATGTATAAACGGAGGGAGAAACTGGCCGCCCTGCTGTCCGTCATTCTTTTGGCCGTGCTCTCTGTCTATGTGTTATGGAGACCGCCGGGAACAGCGGAGCAGTGGCTGAATATTGCTGTGTTTGCGCTCCCACTTCTATTCATGGGCAGTATGGTGGTTTCCAGCAGACAGAAATATAACAAAGTAAAGAAAGTGGAGGTACCGGAATCGAATAATTCTCTTTCAGAGGTGGATCATCTTGTGCTGAAAGGAGATGCCGGATGGTTCCCCCGCCTGCTCATCTTCGAAAAGAACGGCGCTTATCTGGGCGGATGGAAGCTAGACAAAGCCGCCTGGTGGGTGCGCCCTCTGATCCTCTATCGAAAATCGGTGCTGTCATTCTTTCCGGCGACATTCGGATTTTACTCCAACACAGGGGAACGAATCCTCTCCTGGAGTCGAAAAGGGTTTAAAGATACGGTCGTAACGATTTACGACCGGGATGGGGAAACGCTCGGGTCTTACATACAGAAAGAATTCAAAAGCCTTGTCCATATTAAGGGGGAGCTCAGGGGAACCGATGGAAACAAACTTCTGTCTGTTCAGGTGTCCGGGTTTTCCGGTGATTTCAACCTGGTGGACGAAGAAGGGCGGTGTTGGGCGGACTTTTATAACGGCAGGTTCCCGCATGAATATACGGAACTGTTTCGGGATATCGATAATGATATCGTCGGACTCTCCGGACAGCTTCGGGAGGACGAGAAGCAGCTGGTGATCGGTGCTGTCGGCTTCCTTTTCATGGAGCGTCAGCAGAGAAACCGGTAGTGGATCAACGAAGATCTTTTGGGTAATATTTGGGCTTGAACAGCAGGCCGCCTGCCATGATGATCAGTCCGTTGAAGAAGAGGACCATCGCGCCGATCGCTCCGAAGACGTGTTCCGCTCCGTCAAGGTCGCGGGTGACAAAAAGAGCGAGCGCCGCCCGGATAAGAAAGTAGAATACAGCAGCGCCTGCTGTGGACAGAAGGGCTCCGGTGATCAGCCAGCTTTTCTTATTCCTTTTCACAAAAGTGGCTACGGCTGTGTTCAATAGAATGAGAATGACGATCAGAATTGTAATCATAGACTTTTTCCTTTCTGTAAAGAGTCTGGGAATCTAGTGGGTGGAGAGATGCAGAATGGATGACGCTACAAAGAAGATCAGGATTATCGGCTCGGTGGCAAGCGGGAAGACGACGCTGGCTAAGGAACTTTCCGAATATTTACATATTCCCTATATTGAAATGGATAATCTTGTATGGGACAGAGGGGGCGGGACAGACCGTCGGCGTACACCGCAAGAGAGGGATGCTTGCCTTCACCAAGTTCTGGTGGAAGATCAGTGGATCCTCGAGGGGGTGCACCGAGGGGACTGGACGGAGGATACGTTCTTCGAAGCGGATGTCGTCCTTATGTTGGATCCGCCATACATGCTTAGAACCTGGCGGATTATCCGCCGTTTCTTCCGTCAGAAAGCAGGCTTGGAATCAGCCAATTATCGTCCCTCTCTGAAAATTTTCCTGCGGATGTTTCGTTGGAACAGACATTTCGAAAAGGTGGAGAAACGGAAGTTCCTGCAGTCAGAAGCCGGGTTGCTTCCGAAGACGAAACGGGTGACGCGGTGGAGCGGCGATCTTGAAAACCTGGACAGTCTGGTGCGCAGGAGGGATATGGGATGAAGCATGACGTACGCCGGTGGACGATCCGGTCGGCCGAAGTGGCGGATGCGGGAGAGTTGTCTGCCTTACGTTATCAGATAGATGGGGAGACGGAATACCTCGATCGGGAACAGGGGGAAGCGTTCCTTGATGAGACAGGCTTCCGTAAGTTGATTGAGAAGGATGCAGAAGCGGAGAACCGTTTGTTTCTTGTTGCAGAATCAGAAGGGAAACTGGTCGGTTTTGCACGGTGTGAAGGGATGGATTTAAAAAGGAAAGCCCATCAGGCGGAGTTCGGTGTTGCCGTAAGCAAGGAGTACTGGAGATGTGGGATTGGGAGGGGACTCCTTGAATCAGCTGTTGCCTGGGCGGACAGGAGCGGGATTGTTAAACTTACGCTGAGTGTCCTCGCAGCCAATCAAAAAGCAGTGGAGCTGTATAAGCAATATGGTTTTGTAGAAGAAGGCAGGCTGCGGGCAGATAAACGTCTCGCAGACGGCTATTACGATACGCTTCTGATGGCAAGGTTTCATTCCTTTTAATACTTAGTAAAACACAGAGAAAGAGGAGAAGGAAAGATGGCGTTCATCACAGCGAAAGTCTTGTATATTTCCTTGTTCATTTTAATTATTCATACGATCGAGACCCTTGCCTATGCAGTCCGGCTGTCAGGGGCGCGGGTCGGGATGATCGCGGCGGCCCTGTCTTTGTTCAATCTGATGGTCATCGTGTCACGGATGGCGAATATGCTCCAACAGCCTTTTACCGGAAGTCTGGTGGATAAGGCTCCGGACGGGAACGCGCTTGGTTTTATCGAAGATCAATTCCGTGTCATCATCGGAGCGTCAACGCTAGGTACCCTGCTTGGCATTATTCTGCTGCCGACATTCATCGCCCTGTTCTCGCGGGCAATCATTCAGCTGTCGAAGCAGGGAGGCTCGGTGCCGTCTTTGATCAAACTGCTTCTCACCCCGCAGTACATCAAGCGCGGTCTTCATTTGATGCATATACCGAAGCGCTCTTATTTGAAAGGGGTATCGTTCACACGTATCCCGAAACGCTTGTTCTTCATCAACATGGTTGTCACAGCCGTCTATACCATCGGCGTGCTGTCTGCTCTATACGCTTCGCTGCTCGTCCCTGAACGGTCCAATACCGCAGTGATGGCTTCCGGGATGATTAACGGGATCGCGACGATTCTGCTTGCCGTTTTCGTCGATCCGAAGATTTCCGTCATGGCGGATGACGTCATTCATAAGCGCGGGGATTACAGCCGATTAAAAAGCGTCTCGCTGATGATGATCACCTCCCGGCTTCTGGGAACGCTGCTTGCCCAACTGCTGTTTATACCGGGCGCTTATTATATCGGTTGGTTCACTAAATTCTTAGTATAAAGAAAAGGGGATTAGAAAATGGAAAAAGCCGTGATTTTTGACATGGATGGAACCTTGTTTCAAACGAATCTGGTATTGGAATCAGCACTGGATGATGCTTTCGACTACTTGAGGAATTCCGGAAAATGGGAAGGACAAACACCGATTGAGCTGTATCGGGAAATCATGGGTGTGCCGCTTCCGGAAGTATGGAAAGCCCTGATGCCGGATCATTCCGAAGAGGACAGACGTTTGACGGATGCTTTCTTTCTTGCCAGGCTCCTTCACCACATCAAAGAAGGGAACGGGGCCCTTTACCCTCATGCTGGAGAGACGCTGCGTTTGCTGAAGGAGAAAGGCTGCCGTTTATTCATAGCCAGCAACGGTCTGATCGACTACCTTCAGTCAATTGTTCGCTGTTACAGTTTGGATGAATGGGTGACGGAGACGTTCAGCATTGAACAAATCGATTCTCTCGATAAGGCAGACCTGGTAAAGGAAATCGTGAACAAATACGATTTAAAGGACGCAGTAGTCGTCGGTGATCGTCTCTCCGATATTCGGGCGGCAGAGACAAACGGGTTGGTTTCTGTCGGCTGCCGTTTTGACTTTGCCAAGGAAGAAGAACTTGCCGAAGCGGATTATATCATTAATGACTTACAGGATCTGCTGCCCGTCGTTATGCAGACGGTAAGCGTGGAATAGGGGGAGGACAAATGGATCAATACCAAACGGAACGATTGACGATGATGGTTTTTACTTTGGATATGATGAACGCTGCTCTTGAGAGTAACACCCGGCTTAAGGAAGCATCGGGCTGTGAGGTTCCGGAGAATTATCCGATGGAATTGTACAAGCAGATGCTGCCGTACAAAATCGAACGATTTCACGAATATCCGGAAGAGAATCTATGGGAAGGTCTCATCATTCATACAGAATCGAACACAATCATCGGAGATATGGGCTTCAAAGGCGGCCCCGATGAGAATGGGGAAATGGACATCGGCTACAGCATCCTTCCAGAATATCGCGGAAACGGCTATGCTTCGGAGATGGCGTCGTCGATCGTCCGCTGGGGGTTAAAGCAGCCGGGTGTAAAGAAAATCACGGCGTCATGCTCGACCGGAAATCAAGCATCGATCCGGGTGCTTGAGAAAGCCGGATTCCAGCGGACCGGCGAGTCGGACGGGGAATGGTATTGGCAGCTGGAAGCGTGAGTACAGGTAGGATCGTGTCCATTCCCGGGCCACGCTTTTTCTATAAACGCATCATCCGCATATTTTTATGCGGATTTTTTCATTTTATAGACACCTCCCTTAGTCCTTCTTTCGATTATTAGGATAGAACACTTAAATCGGAGGAATGACGAATGATGATGAACTGGGTCCGCAAGCATCAAACATTTCAATCGAAGGCGGAGTTGGACAAGCACGTAAGAAGCTTCTTGTATAGAAGAAAGGCCGCTTTGTCGGAGGGGACGCTTGAGGTGCTTACGTTCCTTTGGCGGCACGCCGTGAAGTTTCCAGGCGTCGCTTTCCCTAAAAGGCAGACCGTCGTAAAAAGCACCGGCCTGAGTGAGAGCACAGTCGTAAGGGCACTCCGGCGGCTCGTCCAGGAAGGCCTGATTGAAAAAGTAAGGACGACGAAACCGAACGGTCGGCAGGGCGTGAATCTGATCGTTTTCCTTCCACAGGACACGGGTTCCCTTCCCGTTGATGACACCCCTCGCGACACCCTTCCTGACACCCCTCAAAAATCAGAGAAACCTTTCCATCTCTGCTCGGAAGCATCATTTTCCCAACCGGAAACAAAGGAGAAACAAAGAAAAGCTTCTCTTAGTAAATCAGTACCCCTCGACGCATCCTACCTTCCCTCTTTCATACCGAATCGCTTCATTCAAACAACAATACCCTTTTTACAGACAGATAAGATCCTTGATGCATGGCGCACGGTAGAAAATGCCTATAAACAGTCAGATTTGATGATGCCGTTGGAAGCTTATGAAGACTTGTACATCCAAACCTTCAAACAGGGCGTGTACGCGTGGAAAAAGGGAAGAATACGGACAGAGCTGCTGCGCTATTATTACGGAGGGCTTGTGCGGACGTTTGAAATACAGGCCAGGAAAGAGGCTTTTCAGCGGCAGGAATCCCTCCTTTATTATGACTGGCTCCAAGTGAATGAAAGCGTGTGAAAGGTTATTGACAGAAAATTGAGCATAGATTATGATAGATGTTATGAGAATGAGAATCTTTATCATTTACATAATTCGAAAGGGTGTTGAACGTGAAGAAAGTTTGGTTGTTTGCGTTAATGTTAGGGTTGGTGCTGCTTGCTGCCTGTGGTGGTCAGGAAGAAAGCGAAGACAGCTCGGATAGTCAAAGCGGAGAAGGAACCGATTCCCGCTCCGTAACGATTGAAGATGCTACAGGGGAGAAGACGATCGAAGGAACACCTGAGAAAGTCGTCGTTCTCGAGTGGACGTATGCAGAAAATATGCAGGCGCTCGGCATGGAGCCTGTCGGTGTAGCCGGATTGAGTGATTACGGGGACTGGGTCAATGTCGGTATCCCTTTCAGTGACTCCGTCGAAGACGTCGGTACGCGCCAGGAACCGAACCTCGAGGCGATCTCCCGCTTGAACCCTGATTTGATCATCGGGGTCGATTTCCGTCATGAAGCGATCAAAGAGGATTTGGAGAAGATTGCTCCGACGGTATTGTTCGCTCCATATTCTGAAGAAGCCTCCAAAGATCAGTTCCAGAACATGAAGGATGAATTTGCAGCCATGGCTAAAATCCTGGATAAAGAAGATAAAGCGGATGAAGTCATCCAGGACATGGAACAGACATTTGAGGAACAGGCCAAGCGTCTCGAGGATAGCGGCAAGGATGGGATGAATTATGTGCTGACTCAGGCATTCACCGCTCAAAACACACCGACACTCCGCTTGTTCACAGACAACTCGATGGCCGCTCAAATTATGAACCAGATGGGCATGAAGAACGATTACGAATCGGAGAATCTGGAAGTTTACGGCTACACGGAAACAACGGTTGAAGCCTTGCAAAACTATCAGGATTCGAACTTCTTCTATATCGTGCAGGAAGAAGACAATATCTTCACGAACCAGCTGGAAGGAAACCCTGTATGGGACGGTCTCGGCTTCGTTAAAGAAGACCGGACGTATCAACTACCCGGTGATGCGTGGACGTTCGGTGGACCATTGTCCGCAGAGGTACTCGCTGAGCAGGTAGCGGATGCCGCTCTGGAAGAGTAGAAAAGGGCGTGATTACGGATGAACGCTAAGCTTAAGAACACAATAGTTGCGGTCCTCACCTTCGGAGGTGGGACCGCGCTGTTGTGTCTTTTAACATTTATACATATCAATCAAGGGAATGTTTCGATTCCCTTATCAACAGTGATCGATGCGGTCTTCCGTCCGGAGGATACGCTTGAGCATCATACCGTCCGTACGCTTCGGATGCCGCGGGCGGTGATGGGGATACTTGCGGGCGGAGCACTTGCTGTGTCCGGAGTGATCCTCCAGACGGTTACGAAAAATCCGCTGTCTTCTGCAAGTACGCTTGGTATCCATTCCGGTACGTATTTCGCTGTCGTCGTCTCCACGATCTTCTTCCCGTCCGTCATGTTCGGGAATGGAATTCTGACGGCTTTCCTCGGCGGAATCCTTACTTTCCTGTTCGTGTACGTGCTGTCTGGCGGCAGCGATGCGACGCCGGTCCGAATGGTTCTCGCCGGAATGATTGTCACGTTCCTGTTCTCCTCCCTGACTTCTGTCCTGCAAATCTTCTTCGAGAACGAAACACAGGGGCTGTTCTTGTGGGGGTCCGGTACGCTGATCCAAAATGACTGGAGCGGCGTCCGCTTTTCCCTGCCGCTGATTGCCTTCGGCTTGACTGCTGCTTTAGTGTTTGCCGGGAAGCTCGACACGCTCACCCTGGGGGACGATGTGGCGACAGCCCTTGGACAAAATGTCCGGACGGTGAAGTTGGTTACAGTACTCGCTGCAGTTCTTTTGACTAGTGTAACGGTCAGCATCGTCGGTCCGATCGGATTCGTCGGCCTCGTAGCTCCGCATCTGATCAAGCTGCTCGGCTATCGTTCCCATGTGCTCCTGCTGCTCGGTTCGTTTCTATGGGGAGCGAATGTGCTGCTGCTTGCCGATGTGCTTGCACGCGTCATCGATCCATCCTTCAATGAACTTCCTGTCGGTGCCATTACGGCGTTGATCGGGTCGCCGTGGCTGATCTGGCTTGTCCTGCGTATGAAGCAGTCCGGAAATAAACAGGAGACGGGAGCGCTGCTTGCCGGGAAACACTCGGTTAAATGGCCGCTGAAGAAAATGCTCCCTGTCCTCGTCATCGTCATTCTTCTGACCGTGCTCGTCAGCCTCGCTTCCGGGAACTACGGCTTCGAACCGCTCGTCACTTATCAGGCGTTCTTCGGAGAAGGGAATACGTTCCTGCAGAGCCTCATCATTGATTTAAGGCTGCCCCGGGCACTTGTCGCTCTCTTCAGCGGCGCGGTGCTTGCGGTCAGCGGGCTCATTTTTCAAGGGGTGATGCGGAATCCTCTTGCGGACCCGTCTGTCATCGGGATTACTTCCGGCGCCGGCGTCGGTGCCCTGTTCACGATGTATGTGTTCAGCGTGTCGGCCATTTGGATTCCAGTCGGAGCGATGGTCGGTGCCTTTGTTTTCTTCTTAATTGTCATGACGCTCGGTGCGAAGGCGGAGTTTCAGCCGACGGTGCTCGCTCTTCTCGGTATCGGGATGTCCGCATTCGGTTCGGCCCTGATCCAAATCCTTGTCGTGCAGGCGGATCTGGGTGTCGCCTCCGCCTTGACGTGGCTGTCCGGAACGACCTATGCAAAAGGGTGGTCGGACTTGATTCAGTACTTGATCTGGCCGGTACTCCTGTTCGTGCCGCTGCTCCTTTTCTATATGAAAACGCTCGATGTGCTGGCGCTTGGCGATGATACGGCAAAAGGCCTCGGGCTGCATGTCCGCTCGATCCGCTTTCAAATGGCTTTCATTGCGACACTGCTTGCGGCCTCGAGCGTCGCAGCTGTCGGTGCCATCGGCTTCGTCGGACTGATTGCACCACATGTAGCACGCCTGCTTGTCGGCAGCGTCAACCAAAAGCTGCTGCCGGTGACGATGCTCATTGGCGGCGCTCTGCTTGTCATTGCGGATCTTTTCAGCCGGACGCTTCTTGCACCGAATGAGATTCCGTCCGGCATTCTCGTCGCTTTGATCGGAGCACCTTATTTTCTATGGTTGATGAAACGCCGCACCGCTTAACAAATATGCTATGATAGGAAAAAACAACAGGGGAGAGAACCAACATGCGCATTCCATTCATTAAATGCCACGGGTCGGGAAACGATTTTATCCTGATCGATGAAATAGAACATGACTTTGCATTCACAGAGGACGATAGAAGAGAGCTGTCTTTGCTTTTATGCGACCGCGAGCGTGGGATCGGCTCTGACGGAATTCTGTTCGTCCTGCCGAGTAAGAAAGCAGAAGGACGGATGCGGATGTTCAACTCAGACGGAACAGAAGCAGAGATGTGCGGCAACGGTCTCCGATGTGTCGCCCGTCATATGATCGACAAGATCGGCCGCGAGGATATCGCTATTGAAACAGAGAAAGCCGTTCTTCCTGTCAGGAAAGTCAAAGAAATCTACCCGGATGTTGATACGTATTCCGTTATGATCGAACCGGTTTCCTTTGATCCGGCCAGCCTGCCGATACGCACAGAGGGATCGGAAGCGGTGGATATAAAGATTCCGGAGCTTTCGGATATTCGCACGTTCACTGCTTTGAGCGTCCCGAATCCGCATATTGTAACCCTTGTCGACCGTGTGGAGGAGGAAGAAATCCTGGCGGTTGGCAGGAAGGCGAATGATCTTCCGGAGGTATTTCCGAACGGGGTAAACGTAAGCTTTGTTCAGGTGCTTGAGAAGAACAAAATATTCGTTCGTACCTATGAGCGTGGTGTCGGCTTGACGAATGCCTGTGGAACAGCCATGTCCGCTTCTTCTCTGGTGTCGACCATCCTTGGACCGAACGATCTTGATACGCCGATTGTCGTCATTAACAAAGGCGGAATGGTCAACTGCGTCGTGGAGAAGAAGGAAGGGCGTTTCTCCATCCAGCTGCGCGGGAATGGAACGAATGTGTACGAAGCGGCTGTCGAGGTGGATTTACATGCAGCTGCGTTCACCGTTTCCGAGAAGGAATATTTTGAAGAAGAGAATGCGTTGTACGAAAAACTGGAAGCTTTCGCTGCTTCTGAAATTGGAGGCTGATTGCTGTGATGAAGACGTTCCATGTAAAAACCGATCACCACGATCAAATGATCGATGTGACGGCTCAAGTGGAAGATTGGATTCAGGAACAGGGAGTGAAGGACGGCATCGTCGTCGTTTCCTCCCTTCACACGACGGCGGGACTTACCGTCAACGAAAATGCCGACCCGGATGTGAAGACGGATATGCTCCGTCGTTTCCGTGAAGTGTATCCCTGGGAACATCCCGAGGACCGGCATATGGAGGGAAACACGGCTTCTCACATGAAAGTGAGCACCATCGGTCATGCCCAAACGCTGATCATTGACGGCGGGCGGCTTGTACTCGGGACGTGGCAGGGCTTGTATTTCTGTGAGTTCGACGGTCCGAGGCAACGGAAATTCGTAGCGAAGCTGTTATAGGGAAAAGAGGCGGATGACGCCTCTTTTTTTGTGGAAAAAGCGGGACAGGTGGGGACTAAGGATAGTCGAAAAACCTGTCTTTCTTGGCGGGTGAACATGGTATAATTTGTATAGGGTAGTTGTTCGTTCCAACTGAATAGGGTGTCGGCTAATCCCCATGTCGAAGGCTGGAGGGGGTGATGCCTCTGAGTATGTATGAATCGTTGATGGTGATGATCGCCTTCAGTTCCCTTACTGTATCGATCCTCGGTTTAGTCGTAGCGATTTTTCGCATAAAAAAATAGACTCCCTATTCTGACGTGAATGCGGGTGAGTCTATTTTTCTTCATGTAGGCTGCGCCCCTTTTGGACGACAGCTATCCGGGGAGGTCGCAGTGCCAGCTGCGGCCTCTTTCTTCATGTGTACCCTTTATCTACCATTATCATACCACATTTCTCAATAAAAGGGCGCTTTTTTCCTTTTTGAAAATAAAACGAACGCATCCTATTCCTATGCAGGAAAGGATGCGTTCGTTCTTTTATAGGACTGTCCGATCAGCAGATGGAATCTTTCGGACTCGGATTCTTCAATCCAAACATCGGTCGGATGAACAGCGCCAGGTACGTACCAAGCAGAGCCATGATCATCCATACCCATCCATGCAGACTGAAGGAGGCGATTCCTCCGAAGTAAGCACCGATGTTACAACCGAAGGCAAGGCGTGCGCCGTAGCCCATAGCGATGCCTCCGAAGATGGAAGCCGTCGCAATACCGGGCTTGATTTTACCTGGTTTGAAGTTTCCTTGGAAGCTCGCTGCGATGAACGCGCCAAGAATGATGCCGAAGTTCATGACACTTGTGGAATCGGCAAGGACAGATTGGTTCAGTGGTGCAGGGTTATCCGCCCAGTACGTCCAGCTTGCGACGTCCACGCCGAACATCTGAATGAATTTGGAACCCCACAGCGCGAAAGCGGAGGTGATGCCCCAAGGATTGCCGCGTACCGTCAGTGTGAGTGCGTTGAGCAGGGCAAGCAGTACGGCAGCAACGAGCAGCGGCCATGCCCCGCGCCATAATTTCTTAAAGCCAGTCGTTGTCTTCAGCGGCGCCATTTTCGGTGGGTTCTTCTTTTTGGCGATTTTAACGGTTGCGCCGTAAATCCCTAGGAAAATAAGCATCTGCAGCACCCAACCGCCAAAATAACCGAAGCCGGTTGATTCCGCGAGGGAAATCGCCGGAAGGGATGGTGTTTCCCGCCAGAAACCGATGTGATAGGCACCTAGAACGGAACCGGCAATGAAACCGAGCAGCGTCAGAATCATGGACGATTTCCCGCCTCCGACCGTATATAACGTTCCGGACGCACAGCCGGATCCAAGCTGCATCCCGATTCCGAAAAGGAACGAACCGAAGATGACGCTGATCCCGACGGGGGATACATACCCTTGCGGGGTCGTCCCTGTGAAACTGAAGCCGGTAGAGAGAATGATGGCGAAAAGTGTTGTAGCTACGGCGAGCATCAGCATATGTGCCTGCAGCCCCTGTACATTTCCGACAGAAGCGAGTCTGCGGAAGGCCGATGTGAAACCGAAACGTGCATGGAGCAGCACGAGTCCGAGCGCGATTCCGATGAGGAAAAGCACCCCTTGTGTCATAGTCGTGGCCGCTGTGATAGCAATCAGCAGAACAATGGATACGATGACGCCGATCCATACGAACGGTTTCTGCACTGGATCAAGCGGAGCGACGACGGTCGTACGTCTGTTGTCTTGGTGGACAGCTTCTTGCTGCATCTATAAAAACCTCCTAATACTCATTTGTTTACTCGGTATTAACTTTTTCTCATTTTAAGGGATGGTGTTCTTTTTGTAAACAAACATGCATACATTGGTTGTACAGAGGGGACAAGTACCTGATTTACAAGGATTTTACATTCGGCCGTCCCGCAGAATGGTAGAATGGAAGTGTAGACAGGCTTTGTTAATAATAATGGGAGGGATGTCTTATACCTGTCGTCGTTCGCTCTTATGTCACTCGTCGGTTTTTCGTCGTTCACTTGAATGCAATTCGAAGAACCTCTTGGCATACATCCGGCGCACCTCCCCCGTGTAACAAATATATGTAAGAAAGCCCTGTATTCTTTATGAATGCAGGGCTTGCGTTCTTTGTAGGGCACGACTGCCCGAAGGGAGGAGCGCTTAGCGTGAGTTTCCTTTCGGCTTACGTCCACAGCAGGGTTTTCTTTTCGGCTGACTTTGTTGATTTCCGCGGCTTCCCATATAGAATCCCTCCTCTCAACATTGAGATAATCCATTGTATGCAGGCCGCAGGTCAGAGGGGTGTTCGCTTTTCCCGCTTTTTGTGAAAAAAATTACTTTCTACCTTGAAAAAAAGGCCTAAAGAACGTTTACAGAACTGTATACAGGCGTGCTATAATGTTTGTTAGCATGGAACTCGTTCCATTATTATGTAAGATTGATAGAGGAGGAGGACGGGACTGTGAAAGAATGTCCTCAATGTAAACAGGAAATGACGGAAAACTCCCGGTACTGCTCCCACTGCGGAGCTGCGTTGAATCAAGACGGGGAGTCTCAACTAATAAATAATTCTAACAAAAATAAGAAGAGATCGTGGTTGCCCGTTGTCACACCAGCGGTTGTTCTGGTCGTGATTGGGGTAGCCCTTTATTTTGTATATGAGCAGGAAAAGCATGTGAATGAAGAAGTGGCCGCATGGAAGAAGAAGGCCGAGAATGTTGCAATGGACGGGGAGTATCGTCAGGCGGAAACGCTGCTCTCGAAAGCGATCGATCAGCGTCCGGGTAATGAATCGTTGAAAGCAGAACTGAAGGAAGTACAGGTAGCGGTAGGTCTCGATAAGAAGTTAACGGAAGCGGAGAAGCAGATAGAGAAGGAAGACCTGGCGAAAGCGAAGGAGAGGCTCTCTGCGATCCAGGAGAAGATCCAACAAAACCAGAGCAGGGTCATCCTTACCCTTGTACCGAGATTAAATGAATTGAATTCCACCATTACGCTTCAGGAAGTAAATAAGGAACTGGCGAAGCTTTCCAGCGTCGATGAGCTGGCGGCTAAATTGAATACGCTGTCGGATTTGAATTTGGAAGAGACGGCAAAGGTGAGAGAGAAAATCTTCGAGAAGATCGTTAACCGATCGACCAAAGAAGCGGAAGCCGCCATGAAAGAAAAGCAGTACACCGAAGCGATTGCATTGATCGACCAGGGGTTGCAGTATGTGTCCAATGATGACCAGCTGATCCAGCTGAAGGAACGGATCCAGAAGGAGAAAGAGGCCTTCGAGCAGGCAGAGCAGCAACGGTTGGAGCAGGCGATGCAGCAGGCGGCGGAAGATGAACTCGTCAACCAGACGGAAGCGTTGAAAGTGTTGAGCTTCGACATTACAAAGGATGAGTTCGGGGATTACAAGGTGAAAGGCCAGCTGGAGAGTGTGGCCACCCAGATCATCAGTACCGTTACGGTAAAGTATGACATTCTCGATAAAGACGGGAAAGTCGTCCGTTCTGAATCTGCGAAAGTGTATCCGACGTATATAAATCCGGGTACAAAAGGCAGCTTCGAAAAGGTATATTACGAGCTTGAAGAAGGCGAATACTCTGTCAACATGACAGAGATGGAATGGATGGTAGAATAGGAGGATAGCAGATGAATCGCGCATGGATCATCAGCATCGCTGTTTCCCTCATATTGATAGGGGGCGGCGCTGCGGGCGTTTTCTACATCATGAAATCTGTGCCTGGACAAATGACTGTGCAGGCTGTGCTTAGTGCGCCCCCGGAAGAAGATGCAGAGAAAACGCAGGTACCGAAAGATACGCAGCAAATTATATTCGAATCACAAAAGCTTGTCGTCCAGGTAGAATTGGAGGACGGGACGATCGGGTCCGGTTTCCTTTACAACGATAAAGGAGACATTCTGACCAACGCCCACGTCGTCGCCAATGCGAAAGATGTGAGTGTCATAACCGCCGACTCGAAGAGCATGCCCGGGGAAGTGATCGGCATCAGCAGAGATACGGATATCGCGGTCGTCCGCGTACCAGGATTGAAAGGGAAAGAGCCGCTTCCGATCCGCAGGGAAGACTCTGCTAAACTGTTGGATGAGGTGCTGGCTCTCGGAAGCCCGCTTGGGTTGCAGAATACCGTGACGCGCGGAGAAATCAGCGGGCTGGATCGCACCCTCGACATCGACCCGTTCCGCTATGAGAACATGTATCAGATCTCTGCACCGATCGAAAGAGGGAACAGCGGTGGTCCGCTGTTGGACAGGACGACGGGTGACGTCATCGGCATCAATTCAGCAAAGCTGGATGAAGAGACGATCGGCTTCAGTATACCAATTGCGGACGTACTGCCTATGGTCGAGCGCTGGAGTGAGTCTCCGATGAAGTCCCTGCCGGAATTTCCAGAATTCAGTGACCAGACCCCTTCCCCTGTCACCGGCACGGATGCGGAACAGGCGAGTTACCTCGTCCAATATTTCTATGACAGCATCAATCAAGGCGATTTCGTAACCGCTTTTTCTCTGTTAAGCAGCAGCTGGCAGGAGAAAGCATCCTTTGAGGAGTTTCGTTCCACATACCATGACATCCTGAACGTTCAAGTGGACAACGTCGTCGCTGATCCGAAAGAGGGTTCCGTGGAAGTGACAGCCTTCCTGACAACCGAGGAGACAGTTGACGGAGATGTGGTGACGAAAAAATATAAAGTCGTCTACCCTGTCGTATCGGAAAATCGCGCTGTTAAAATCGGCGAAGGCAGCGTGCAGGAGCTGAAGGCGGAAGACGAAGAAGCAGAAGATTCTAAAGAGAAAAAAGATGGCGAAAAAGAAGAAGCAGCGTAAAAAAACCTCTCCCGTTTGGGAGAGGTTTTTTATTATGCAACAGCATTCTAATGGAGCACCACCGAAGTATCTTTATCTGTATCCTGACTGGAATTATATGATGACGGAGAGAATATTATTTCCAAGTGTTGAAACCTACATGGAATCTTGTTTCCCTGCACGGGAATAGTTATCTTGAAACGGTACTAACTCCTAATATATCGAAACGGAGCCTTCCACAATAAGTGGCAATTCTTTAATGGGAATAGGACGGGGACTGGAGGTAAGATATTCTTTCTAGCTCGTTTCATTAGATAAATGTGTTACCTCCAGTTACTGTCCCAAGCGCTTTTCTTGATAGCCTGAAAAAAGCCTTCCCGTTAGAGAAAGCTTTATCTACATAGGATGGATTTTCTTCGTTGAAAGGTCCCTGATACGCTGCAATCTTTTTCAGGGATCAGGAACGATGATGAATTTCATTCGCGGCGCGGATGCCTGATTCCACCGCCCCTTCGATCCAGCCGTGGAAGGAGGAGGTGTGCTCGCCGGCGAAGTGGATCCGGCCCTCCGGCTTGGTGATCACGTCTCCGAGGTCACGGCTTTGTCCGGGGGTGAATAAGGTGAAACATCCGGCCGAGAATGGGTTCCTGGTCCAGTTGTAAACGACGGTCTGCATGTAGGTTTCATAGACGACAGGACCATAGATCAAATAAAGGTTCTCCAGCACCTCTTTGACAATCTGGTCTTTCGTCAGACTGTTCCAGAGCATGGCATTCTGTCCCCATGAATAACTAGCCAGAAGGACGGCAGGCCCATCTTTTCCCTGCCCGTGGCTAGGTAGATACATAAACCGGATGGGCAGGTCGGAGGTGACGTTGCCGATGAGATACTCTTCCCAGAACGGACGGCTGAACTCCATTCCGATTTTGACAGCCGGGACGTTGATGATTTCCTGAATGGCCTCCCTTTTCTTGAAGGAGATCGAGTCATGAGGATACACATCGACGAATTGGAAGGTGGTGAAAGGGATGGTCGTCAAGACGTAATCTCCCTCCCAAACCCTTTGGGCGTTCGTCTGTGTATCAACGGTATAGACGTTCACTTTATCCGGGAACTGGACAATCCGCTCTACACGCTGGTTCAAATGAATGTCGGATGCGAGGTATGGATAGAAGGAATAAGGAAGGCGGTCGTTGCCGCCTTCAATTTCGACGAACGTCGTCCCTTCGTTGAAGATCGGATAGGTGATGTCGGTCAAGATGTCGAGAAACGCAAATTCCGGAAACCCTTCAATTCCGAGCAGCACTTTAATTTTGCGGACGGCGTCTGAAGAGAGCGACGGGCCGAGAGGATTCTCACGCAGGTATTCTCCCATCGAATAGGAGGAGAATTGTTTGCGCAGCTTCTCCTGTTCTTCCTCCGTGCTGTTCTCATATATCGAAAAAAAGGTCCCGACAGCTTCCACAAACAATTCCTGTGCGGTTTTTCCTTTTTCCTCTTCATTGACAGGATAGTCGAGGATATCCGGATTTTCTTCATACGCTCTCTTATAGACTTTCTTCCCATTCACCATCAGAACATCGGTGTCTCTTGTATTGGCGAACGGCTGGGTTGGAAGCCCGAACCCTTTGATATATTCCTGGACGAGCAGATGGTTGGAAGGGATGCGCATGGCACCGACGTCGAGGTAGTTCCCTTGTGAAAACGGCTCCCTGACAGTATGAACACGTCCTCCCAGCCGATTGTTCCCTTCCAGGATCGTCACGTCGTGGGAGGCGCTCTTCAACAGCGCCGCAGCTACGAGCCCGGCCATCCCTCCACCGATAATGATGACCTTCTTTTTGTTTTCCGCGGACGGAAGTCCCTGCCGGATGATGTTCAGGAAATCTTCCGGGTAGGACAGCTCTTCAGGTTTCCTCGTGTGCATGAAAACACCCCCTCTTACTATATATTCCAATTGAATGCCGTCCATTATGAGATTTTGTTCCCTTTTCCAGGCATAATCCGTAAAGCCGCGACATCGAATGAAAAAAAGGGGAGGAATGGAACATGAGGCATGGAGAAGGGCGAATCATGAAGGTGACCGGAAGCGGGACAGTCGACGTCATTCCGGACAGAGCCGTATTAGAGGTCGGTGTCGTGACAGAGAAAGAGAGCCTGGAGCAGGCACAGAAAGAAAATGCCGCTGTCACGGAGAGAGTGAAGCGGCAGCTGATGGAGGCGGGTGTTCCGGAAGAAGCGATCCAAACATCGCAATATACGATATTTCCGGAATATGACTACGTGGACGGGAGCCAGGTCTTTCGGGGGTATCAGGTGACCCATCTCCTTCAAATTACGATCGACCAGGTGGAACAAACCGGTTATTTAATCGATACCGCTGTCGCCAATGGGGCCAACCGTGTTTCCAGCATTACATTCACCATCAGGAATCCGGAACAGGCTTATCAACAGGCATTGACTAAAGCCCTGGCCGGTGCCGTTACCCATGCCGGGACAATGGCAGAGGCGATGGCTGTGCAGCTTGACCCGACACCGGTCCGTATGACGGAAATCAGGAGTGGAACCGAGCCCGTGCAGCCGTTCCAGAAGACGCAGATGCTCCAAGGTTCCGCCACACCGATTCAGCCGGGAACGATCGAAACATCCGCAGCCGTGGAGGTGTGGTTTCAATATTTGCCTTGATCCCCACAGGTGCCTGTGGTTTTTTTGCGTACAGCGGACATAGCAGATTCTGAAAAAGGACAATCTATGCAAAAGGTTCAAAAGAAACAAGATAATTTTTTCGAGGAAAAGGTACGTTTTTTACATAGGCGCATAAAATATAACTGAAACAAAAAAAGTTGCACTAAGGAAAAACTTCGAGTAAAATGTCGATTAGATAGTACGAGATAGAAGGAGAGGTAGTATGGAAAATGTATTATTAGCCTCGGGCTCACATTATTTGCAGGATTGGCGACCGGGATCGGCAGCGTGCTCGCTTTTTTCACTTCCACGACAAACACGAGGTTCCTATCGCTGGCACTCGGGTTTTCGGCAGGGGTGATGATCTATGTGTCGATGGTGGAAATTTTCTTTAAAGCGCAGGATTCGCTGACGAGTGCGCTCGGTGAAGTCCCTGGGAAGTGGTCGACGGTCGGTGCCTTCTTCGGCGGAATGCTCGTCATTGCTCTGATTGACCGCTTGATTCCGAAAGCCGGAAATCCGCACGAAGTGAAGAAAGTCGAAGATATGAAGAGCGGCGGTGCTTCCGCTGTCCATGATCCGGCTCTTCTGAAGATGGGAACCTTCACGGCACTAGCTATAGCGATTCACAACTTTCCGGAAGGGATTGCCACGTTCACAGCCGCGCTTAATGATCCAACGCTTGGGATTGCGATTGCCGCAGCCATAGCAATCCACAACATCCCGGAGGGAATCGCGGTGTCCGTTCCCATTTACTTCGCAACGGGAGATAAGAAGAAGGCGTTCAAGCTTTCCTTCTTAAGCGGGTTATCTGAGCCGCTTGGTGCTATTCTCGCCTTTCTGATTCTCATGCCGTTTCTGAATGATGTCATGTTCGGAGTGTTGTTCGCCGGTGTTGCCGGAATCATGGTCTTCATTTCCCTTGATGAACTGCTTCCGGCTTCGAGACGGTACGGGGAAGCACACTTATCCATTTACGGTGTCGTAGCCGGTATGGCTGTGATGGCGCTCAGCTTATTGCTATTCATCTGAATTTTACTCATCGAAAAAACCCTTCCACTATATAGGTGGAAGGGTTTTTTATGTCAGTATGCTTTTTCTTCGATCAGGTCCTGGATCGTCCGGGCAGTCGTTTCTTTCGGCCGATGGACGAGCCGCCAGTTCAATTGAATGCCGTCCTTATGCTTACGTCCCAAGCGGATGTGGTCCTCTTCGATGGATACAGAGGTTTCCTCTGCAAGGGAGGCGAGCTTATCGGCAGCCTTTTGTTTAAACCATGCCTTTGTCTGCTCCCGCCACGCTTCCTGACGCTTCTCTTCGTTCCACTCCTGTGGGAAATGGAAGGCGAACCCTCCTTTACGGAAGGCGAAGGAAGCCTCGGTCGAGTCTGTTTCCGGATGAATCTTCAGCTTATAGGAGCGGCCAAGGTAGGGAATCCGCTGTTCCTCTTCCTTAAAATCGATCGTATCCAGGATGTATAAGTCTTCATGGGTGCCGCACCAACGATCGATGATCCAGCCGGCTTTCTTCTCGACGAAAGCGCGGATCCGTGTTTCGTCTTTATTAGAAGAAGCCGTCACCTGTACGCCGTTCAAATCGTCCATATAAATTTTGATAAACGGGACATCCGGTTTTTTATGTAGGTCATAGTGTATTTCCTTGTCATCATATACGATGGTCTGCATGAGTATTCTCTCCTTTATTCTATTAACCAGTTTAATGGAGACGGAAGATTCCGTCAAAAGTCCAAGATTGAGATAAAAGTGTTACAAATTTATTAATAAATGGAAGTAAATAGCATGTAAACGCTTGATTGTAACAAAAAGTTAACAAAGATGCGCCTGTTAATGTGAAATATTTGTGAAAGGGAGGTGAAATTCTACAAAATCTGATATAATCATTCAAGCCCTAGTAGTATGGATGAGAGTCATAGATGTCTCATTCTTGTACTTATAAATAATAGTCTGATAGGAGGGTTAAAACAAATGAAAGCTAAACATCTGCGTTCTAGATGGCTAGGACTACTTCCACTAAGCCTGGTATTGTTCCTGAGCGGCTGTGGGCAAATGACTGTGCTTAACCCGAAAGGTCCAGTGGCGGAAAGCCAGAAAGATCTAATCGTATATTCCTTATGGTTCATGCTTGGAATTGTCGTGGTTGTTTTTGCACTATTTGCGTATATGGTCATCAAGTACCGCGATCGTCCTGGTCGAGGCGATAAGGACTATGCTCCGAACCTTCACGGTAACACAGCTATTGAAGTTGTTTGGACAGTTATTCCGATCATTATCGTTACATTACTATCGATCCCGACGGTCACTACATTGTTCGACCTGGAGAAACCTCCAGAACCTGCTGCAGGAGAAGAGGCGAAAGAACCTCTGGTCGTTTATGCGACAGCAGCGGATTGGAAATGGTTCTTCAGTTATCCGGAACAGGACATTGAAACAGTGAACTACTTACACATTCCGACGGATCGTCCGATCGAATTCCGATTGACATCCGCAGACTCCATGTCCGCACTTTGGATCCCGGCACTCGGTGGTCAGAAGTACAACATGGCAGGAATGATGACGAAGCTTTATCTTCAGGCAGATGAAGAAGGGGTCTACGATGGACGTAACTCCAACTTCAACGGAGAAGGTTTCGCAGCACAGACGTTCAAAGTTCATGCGGAAAGCGAAGAGAACTTTAACAGCTGGGTCAGCGATATCCAGAACGAGTCTCCGGAACTTACACAGGATCAATACAATGATTTGGTCAAACCTGGTCTGACAGACAAATCATCTTATTCCTCTACGCACTTGGAATTTGTTGATCACGGTACACATGAAGGAGCGTCTTACGTCGTTGACAGATACTTCGATCTTTATGGAGAGAAGCTGCACTTAGGTAACGACGAGGTTGAAACACAAGAAACATTCGATTAAGAAAGCAGGTGAGAGGACATGCACATTACTGATATATTAGTCACCGGCGAACCGCTTATTTACGGCGCTATGGTGTCGATTGCACTCGTTTCGATCGCAATCGTCTTCGTATTGACGTATTTCAAGAAATGGGGCTGGCTTTGGCGTGAATGGTTGACTACCGTCGACCATAAGAAAATCGGAATCATGTACATCCTGGCTGCACTGCTCATGTTATTCCGTGGTGGTGTCGACGCCTTAATGATGAGGATCCAGCTTGCTTTTCCAGGGCTTGGATTCCTAGATTCCCAACACTATAATGAAATCTTTACGACACACGGTACGATCATGATCATCTTCATGGCGATGCCGTTCCTTATCGGTTTGATGAACATTATCGTTCCATTGCAAATCGGAGCACGTGACTTTGCGTTCCCTTATTTGAACGCTGTCAGCTTCTGGTCGTTTGCATTCGGAGCTATTCTATTTAACATTTCCTTCGTCATCGGGGGATCACCGGACGCTGGTTGGACAAGTTACACACCGCTTGCAGGTGCGGCAATGAGTCCAGGACCGGGTCAGAACTTCTACTTGATGGGCTTACAGCTCTCGGGTATCGGTACATTGGGTACCGGAATCAACTTGATGGTAACCATCCTTAAGATGCGTGCCCCTGGTATGAAACTGTTCCACATGCCGATCTTCACATGGTCGACATTGGTTACATGTTTCATCATCGTGTTCGCATTCCCAATCCTTACAGTAGCGCTTGCGCTGCTTACAATCGACCGTGTCTTCGGTGCTCAGTTCTTCACACTGACCGGAGAAGGACTGCCGATGATGTGGGCGAACTTATTTTGGATGTGGGGACACCCTGAGGTTTACATCGTTATTCTGCCGGCATTCGGTATCTTCTCCGAAGTCATTGCGGCTTTTGCGAAGAAACGTTTGTTCGGTTACAACGCCATGGTTTGGTCCATGATCATTATTGCACTACTGAGTTTCCTTGTTTGGGTACACCACTTCTTCACGATGGGAGCAGGCGCGTTCGTAAACTCCGTCTTCTCTGTATCGACGATGTTGATCGCTGTACCGACAGGGGTTAAAATCTTTAACTGGCTTGCGACATTGTACAAGTCGAAAATCGAAATTACCGTACCGATGCTTTGGTCTCTATCCTTCATTCCGAGTTTCGTACTCGGCGGGGTGACAGGGGTTATGCTCGGTATGGCAGCAGCGGACTACCAGTTCCATAACTCTTACTTCCTGATCGCGCACTTCCACTACGTGCTGATCGCCGGAACAGTCTTCGGCTGTTTCGCAGGTTTGACTTACTGGTATCCGAAGATGTTCGGTCACAAGATGAACGAACGTCTCGGGAAATGGGCATTCTGGTTGTTCTTTGCCGGCTTCCATGTCTGCTTCTTCCCGCAGTATTTCCTAGGTTTGGATGGAATGCCTCGTCGTTTGTTCATCACAAACGTAGTCGAGTGGCTTCCATTGAACGTCATCTCTACTGTCGGTGCATTTGGAATGGGACTTGGTTTCATCGTCTTCGTTTACAACGTTTACTACAGCTACCGCTATGCAGAACGTGAAACAAACGGCGACTCCTGGGGCCATGGACGTACGCTTGAGTGGTCTACGACAACTCCGGTACCGTTCTATAACTTTGCTACCGTACCATACGTCGATCGTATCGACCCGTATGAGCGCATGAGAGAAGAAGGTCAAACGACATTCGACGAATCGAAATTGAAGCCGATCCACATGCCGAGTTACACCGGGCAGCCGATCATCATGATGACATTCCTGTTCATCGGAAGCTTCGGTCTCGTCTTCGAGTGGATGCCTGTGGCGATCTTCGGTCTTGTTGGTGGTGTGATCATGATGATCATCCGTTCCTTCGACTACGATGACGGTTACTATGTAAGCGTCGATGAAGTGAAACGCATCGAGCGAAAAGCGAGGGGGTTATGATATGGCTGCAGAAGAATTGAAAACAGGTCCATTAGAATACCGGACGCAAGAAGGACAGATGAGTATTCTCGGATTTTGGATTTTCCTTGGAGCCGAAGTCGTACTTTTCTCTACGCTGTTCGCAACGTATGCCGTCCTATTCGGCCGTACAGCTGATGCACCGACACCTGGTGAGTTGTTCGAGCCAGGCATCGTGTTAATCATGACGTTCCTGCTTTTGGTGAGTAGTTTCACGTGTGGACTTGCGATTCACCAAATGCGTAAAGGGAATGTCAAAGGCATGACGTTATGGATGATCATAACGCTTGCCCTTGGTTTAGGATTCCTTGGATTCGAAATCTTCGAGTTCTTCCATTATACGCACGAAGGCGCGACACTGCAGTCGGCTGCCTTCTGGTCAGCATTCTTCGTCCTTGCCGGAACCCACGGGCTTCACGTAACCCTTGGTATCGGATGGGCGATCGGACTTCTGATTCAACTAAGAAAACGCGGACTTACAACAAAGACAAGTCGAAAATTCTTTATCGTCAGTTTGTACTGGCACTTCCTGGACGTTGTGTGGATCTTCATCTTCACAGCTGTCTATCTGATAGGGATGGTGGTCTAGATGGCAGATACGTCAAAGAAAGTACCGACTAGTCACGTAATAGGATTCTTGTTATCCGTCGTTATGACGCTTGTCGCTGCTTGGGCAGCAATCAATTCCGACCTTCCAGTTGCAGTGATCATTTCAGGTATTCTGATTCTGGCGCTGCTTCAGGCTGGTGTTCAGTTGTTCATGTTCATGCACATCACAGAAAAGGGCAGCGGTGGCGGTCATGTTCCATGGAATATGATGTTCCACGGTTTCGCTCTTGCTGCGATTCTCGTAGCAGGTTCCTTATTCACGATGTCCTTCGGGTTCCAACACGGGGAACACGGAGACCACGGGGACATGGAAAACATGAATCACGAGGAAATGAATATGGACAGTGGAGAACACAGCGGGCATTAATACATCAAACAGGGGGAGAAAGTAATGGAACAGAAACAGCAGATGGACAATGAGCAGGCACCAATGATCGGAGGCTTGCAGTGGAAGCATATGATCGGGTTTGTTCTATGTGTCGTATTGGCGGCTTTCTCTCTTACAGGTGCGATGTATTCTCATTATGAACCGACTTTCGTTCTCTATATCCTGAGCGGTGTCGCTTTTGTTCAGGCTATGATTCAGCTGTTCAAAGCGCAGCCGATCGAGGATCAATAATAGAAAGGCCTCTTCCTTAATAGTAAGGAAGAGGCTTTTTTTTTGGGTAGGGGCGTGCTGCAAAAAAAGATCGCTTTTTGCGCGCGTCAGGTAGTCTTCTTGCAGCTTTCCTCTTCCAACTTTAATTCGCTTTTATTTTTCTCCCAGAAAAGACCCCTTACCGGCAGGCGGTAAGGGGTCTTTTCACTTCGGTGGATTATATTTTGTCCGGCGCTTCGATTTTCTCTTGAAGTGCCTGTTTGTAGATCGGGCCTTCTTTGACGGTTGCTATGAAGAACATCACCCATCCGATATGTGTACCGATGAGGGCGAGGTAGAACATCGTCCATGTCGGTGAGAATGCGGTAGGTGTTGTATAAAGGAGTACTTGGAAGTAATAGACCCACATGCCCATAAGCAAGACAGAATGAACGATCGCAAAAGCAGGTTTCTTCATCATCAGAAACAAAATCGGAGTCACTGTCGCCAACAACAAGAACATGGATGCTACACCCATTATATTCATCTCCTTTGTTACACTAGTTTGTGTAAACGGTTTCTTTGTATTCATTGTAACAGAAATTTCTTATTTTGGACACAAAATGTTCGAAATTTATTTAAAAATAGGCTTGCTTATTGCTGTGACCCTTGATAATACAGGCTTTGAGCTTGTTCATATTTAGGAATAAAAAGTGTCTGAAGGCAGAAATATCCTCCAAAAAAAGGGCGGGGTCCTTCCGTATGATTTGATGGTTTTTTAGAAAAATAACATTGCAATCGCTTACTTTAGTTTTGGCTTTTTTTCGCCGGGGTATCTCTGAGTTAAGTGAAAAAAACAGGGAGGATTTAACATTTCGTTCTTGTCATCTTTTCACTACATAACTTAGGGAGGATTTCATATGATAGGCATCATCATCTTCAGCTTTCTTTTTTACACCATATTCGTCGCCTGGTATTCGTGGTTCAAAACGCGGAAAACGAATCTTTCCAGTTCAGATGGATATTTTCTGGGAGGGCGCAGCCTGACGGGCGTCGTCATCGCAGGGTCTTTAATATTAACCAATCTTTCGACGGAGCAGCTTGTCGGTTTGAACGGACAGGGGTTTTCAGAGACGATGGCAGTCATGGGCTGGGAAGTGACGAGTCCACTGGTGCTCATCCTGATGGCGTTCGTATTTCTTCCAAGGTATTTGAAGTCCGGCATCACGACCATTCCTGATTTCCTTGAGCAGCGGTATGACAGAAAAACGAGACAGATCGTTTCTGTCCTTTTCCTTCTTGGTTATGCGGTCGCCTATTTACCGACGGTCCTTTATTCTGGAGCGTTGGTGCTGGACAGCATTTTCTCTTTATCAAGCATTGCAGGTACGAGTCAGATCATGACTGTTTCCATCGTGGCGGCAGCAATCGGCATCATCGGCTGCGGTTATGTTATCTTCGGAGGGCTACGGGCTTGTGCAATCAGTGATACCATCAATGGGATCGGTCTCATAATCGGCGGTCTCTTGATTCCGATCCTTGCACTTGTGGCGATCGGCGGAGGAGATCTTGTCGGCGGCTTTAAAGAATTGATCGATAAGAATCCCGCTAAGCTGAACGCAATTGGTAATCATGAATCCTCGGTACCCTGGACGGTGCTGTTGACAGGACTCTTGTTCAATAATCTTTTTTACTGGTGTACGAACCAGTCCATCATCCAGCGGACCTTCGCTGCGAAGAATCTGGCTGAAGGGCAAAAGGGAGTCTTGTTCGCCGGCTTATTCAAGATATTCGGGGTATTCTTCCTCGTCCTGCCGGGAATCATCGCCTCTTTCCTTTACGGAAATACTCTTCCTACAGGGGATATGGCTTATCCGACACTCGTCAGTGATGTCCTGCCGCTTGCACTGTCAGGATTTCTAGCTGCCGTTTTGTTCGGAGCAATCTTAAGCTCGTTCAATGCTGCCTTGAACAGTTCGATTACGTTATTCACGCTTGATATATATCAACCGATTTTTAAACCGGAAGCATCCGAGAGGGAGCTTGTTAAAGCGGGACGCTTCTTCGCAGGAGCACTGGCTCTCGTTTCCGTGCTCGTCGCACCATTTATCATATTTGCACCCTCCGGACTGTACAGTTACTTACAGGAGATGTTCGGATTCTATAACCTGCCGATCATTGCCATGGTCCTCGTCGGCTTCTTCAGCAAATATGTGCCGGCCAGTGCACCGAAGATTACGATCATTGTTCACTTGATCGCCTATTCGTTGAGTAAGGTTTTTCTTGGGCATGTCAACTTCCTTTATGTCCTCGCGATCCTGTTCCCGCTGAACATCTTTATTATGGTGCTGGTAGGAAAACTGAAACCGCGCATCACACCTTATGTTCTTCTCGATGCAGGAAAAGTGGACTTGACCCCTTGGAAACATGCGAAGCTTTCGCCATTTTCACCATTAGTTTGATGATCGCGATGTATGTCTTCTTCTCTCCGATCGGAATCGCAGAATCTGCAGGTGGCTACTCGCCGCTGTCCGTCGTCTTCATGATCGGATCACTCGTACTGCTTGGAGCCGTCTTCTGGTTCTTCAAGCGAACGGAAACGCGGAGAGAAAGAGTGAAAGCAGGTCCTATTTCTCCGAAAGTGACCCAGTTGCATAAATGAGCGTTTAATGAAAGTAGAGGAAGGAAATTATATAAATAAAGTTGTGGATGAGGAGGATCATACATGACAAAACAAGAGCGGTATGAAGCAGTAGTCGAAGGATATACCTGCTGTTGGACGTGTATTGTGTGCTTATTTCGAAGAAACTGAAGCGAGAAGCTGCCGGGAATGTACCCGACAGCTTTTTTTATTTGTAAAATATTTCTTGACTTTCCACCATCCTAGTTATATGGTTAGTTACATAACTAATGAACCAACGAAGAGGTGCTTTTATGGATCGTGATTTGGCGGTCGACAAGCCGATATTTCAACAAATAGCGGAAAAAGTCGAAGCAGGAATTTTGGATCAATCGATAACCGAAGGGGAAAGGGTCCCATCAACGAATGAATTCGCCAAGTTCTATCAGATCAATCCCGCGACGGCTGCCAAAGGAATCAATCTGCTGGTGGATGAGGGGATCATATTCAAGAAGAGGGGAATCGGCATGTTTGTTGCAGAAGGTGCGCGGGCTATCGTACTCAAAAAGCGTAAAACGGTTTTCTATGAAGAGTATATTCTTCCTTTGAAGGAGGAAGCAGAGAAAATCGGGTTGGATAAGGAAGAACTGGATCGTCTATTAGGGGAGGCGGGAATCAAATGAAAATCGAACTGAAGAACTTGACGAAAAAGTATGGAGAGAAAACGGCGCTGAACGGGATCAACCTGACGCTGGAAGAAAATAAATTCTACGGGCTGCTTGGAAAGAACGGAGCGGGAAAGACGACCTTGATGCAGCTTTTGGCCGGTCACACGCTTCCCACTTCCGGGGAGGTGCTGGTGGATGGGCAGTCCCCGTTTGATAATAGGACGGTGCTGCAGGATATATGCCTGATCAATGAGACGAGCAACTTTAAGCGGCGCCTGAAAATTAAAGATGTGCTGAAGATTGTCTCCATGTTTTACCCGAATTGGTCCCAGGAAACGGCTGACCGCCTCATGGAGAAATTCCACCTGCACCCACGCACGAACGCCAGCGGACTTTCCAAAGGAATGGAATCAGCGCTTGGGATTATCATCGGTCTGTCTTCAAGAGCGAAGATTACGATATTCGACGAACCGTATATCGGACTCGACGCAGCTGCCCGGTATATGTTTTATGACTTGTTGCTGGAAGAATTTCAAGAATTTCCGCGTACGTTTCTGCTTTCGACGCACTTGATTGATGAGGTAAGCCGGCTGTTTGAAGAGGTGATCATGCTTCATAATGGTGAAATCATGTTTCACGATCAGGCGGAAGCGATGGTTCAGAAGAGCTTGAAGGTCGCCGGCATGAAAGAAAAGGTGGATGCTTTCACCACGGATAAGCATGTATTAAAAGAGCAGGAAATGATGGGGATGAAAACGGTGTGGTTGTATGGAGAGGGCTATTCGCTTGAAGGCGCCAGAAATGCCGGGCTTGAAGCGGAGCATATTTCCATGCAGGGCATCATGGTTCATTTGACGGAACTCGAAGGGGTGGAGAAGAATGCTTAGGGATTTAAAAGGGATTTTCTATTATTTATTAATCGATTACCGCTTTTCCTTTCTAGTGTTTTGGAGCATATTAACGGCGACGCTCGTTGGGTTTACGCTGCTTTCTATTCTTGTTCCGGACAGTTCCATGATTGTCTTTACAAGTCCCATCGTCTTCGTTTTCTGTGTCATTTCCGGCCTTAATATGACGAAGGAAACTTTCCCGTTCTGTGTGAAAATGGGGACGACGCGTACCCGGTATCTGCTCGGTACGTTCGCTTTCAGCCTGTTTTTCTCTCTCGTTTTATCCATGGTTCATCTCGGGATTGTACGTGGATTCCGGGCAGTCCTGGATGCGGAAAAGATATCAAGCATCCGTCACTATTCTCTTATGGACATGTTGGATGTGCAGGCAGCCTGGTATAACGAAATCTGGGTGCTTGGTTTATTGTTCTTTCTGTTCATCTCCATCGGGTTCCTGCTCGGTTCCGTCTTTTACCGATACGGCCTTATTGGAGGCTTCAGCGGGGTGGCGGTCTTTGGGGTGTTGATGATGCTTCCTGTCACGAAGGATTATCTGTTCAGTGAGGTTTTTCGACTTCAGGGGATGACGCTTCACGTGGATTTCCTCCTTCTTCTGGTTGCAGCCCTGTTGACTTTCGTTCCGAGCTGGATGGTCCTAAGAAAAGCCTCGACGACTGCTGCAAGAGCAAGATAAGAGCGTCCTGGTGAAAGGAACAGCAGTAATTATGGGAGGGATCATTCCGGCAAAGGGTAGAGGGAAATGGGCAGACACCGACGGGATTAGCGGGACAGGAGAGACTCTGGAAGAACAACGCGATGAGGAGGCTCACCGGCCGCCGCGTGGAAAGCGTCCCATTTCCCGGACCCCGCCCTCTCCCTAGCTGGGAATCACTTCTTCAAAAAGCTGAAAGCCCCGCTGATACCTATCAGCGGGGCTTTCGTCCTTTTTATAAGGAGATCTTGGCTTTTCGTTTCTGGAAGTCGATATCGGAATAGTAGGCGTTCTTGACGAGTACGTTCGGTCCGAGACATTCGACAGCGGGGCAGTGGCAGTTCAGGCTTTTTGCTGTGTCTGTTTCCATCCATTGCTGGTAAGCGTCCGTCAGCTTCGTATCCTGGATGTTGCCGAGGCCCGGTTCGTCTCCGAAATCGGTCACGATGATATCGCCGCTGAAGATGTTTACATTCAGGCGGGAACGTCCGTCCGGATCATTTCTGACCGTTACATTCTTTGCACTATACAAACGTTTCAGCATGTCCAAATCTTCGTCGGAAGTGCTGCAAGGGTAGTAGGGCAGCGTGCCGAACAGCATCCACATATCTTCATCACGGTGATCCAGCAGGCGGTTGATACCTTCCCGCATTTCTTCCAAGCTCAGTGTTTCAAGCGCGCTAGCGAAATCGACCGGATACATCGGGTGGATTTCGTGGCGGGCGCACTTCATTTCCTTGACATGGTCATGGATCGATTCCAGATAAGGGAATGTCCGTTTGTTCAGCATCGTTTCTGCAGATACCATGACGCCTTCTGCGGCGAGTTTCTGGGAGTTCTCCACCATCCGGTCGAAGAACTTCCTGCGTGCCTCCTCCAACGGCTTTCTTTCCATGCGGGCGAAGCCGGTCGTAACGAACTCCTCGATTGTTCCCCAGTTATGAGAAATATGTAGCACATCGAGATAAGGGATGATCGGAACATAGCGCTCGTACGGCAGCGTCAGATTGGAATTAATCTGAGTCCGAACGCCGCGCTCATGGGCATATTTAAGAAGCGGCAGGACATAATTGTCGACCGATTTCTTCGACATCATCGGTTCTCCGCCGGTGATGCTCAAGGTGCGCAGGTGAGGGATTTCATCCAGACGATTAATGATCAGGTCCATCGGCAGGGCATCCGGGTCCTTCGACTGCAGCGTATAACCGACAGCACAGTGCGCACAGCGCATGTTGCAGAGTGTCGTCGTCGTAAATTCTATGTTGGATAACGTCATGTCTCCGTGTTCCTTTACATCCATGTATGCTTCCCAAGGATCAAAGGATGGGGAGAGTTCTTGAAGCTTCATGTTGGTACTCATAAGTATGAAACTTCCTTTCTATTAAAATTGGTTTAGGACAAACCCTTCCTATTCTAACACTATTCTAGAGATAACCATACCATTCCTGCTCGGATTTCTCCGGGAGTATCGGACTTTTTGGAAAAGCTTTTAAATGTAAAAAGGTTTTGACATGTTTGTTTATTTCTCTATACTGAATATGTGAAAAGTTTTTACATAATGAGGGGACCTCTGATTAAATAATTGCATCCGGTCCAAAAGGAAAGCGAAGAAGAACTCTCCGGATGTACTGGCAAAACGGCGCCTGGTGACGAGGGAGACGATAAATACGACTCGACACGAAAACCCGCCTTTCCATTGTCTCTCGCGGTAAAAACATCCGTAGACGAGCTGTTTTCGTATGAGGAGGAAAAGAAATGAAGTGGAAGAAGCAGGACGAAATGGAGAAACACCAAAGCGGTAGGGCGGCAAAGAATGGGTTTGTCTATTATACCGTCGTACTCTTGATCTGGTCGATCTATAATCAGATCACGAAAGGGGGCGAGGGCGGCTGGCAGTATACCATTCTCATTGGAGGAGTCGCCGTCTACTTCCTGTCCCGCGTGTACTATAACCGAAAAGTAAATGGCTGAGGGTCCATCTCTCTAGAAAAGACCGGAACCCGTCTGACGGGTTCCGGTCTTTTCAGGAGGAGAAACAGCACGGAAAGGGTAAAGTTCCCTCTCTCGCATAGAATAAAGATGGACCATTGACCTCCGGCTAACGGTCTGTTTTAGTCAGAATTATTAGAAAATTATTACAATAGATGAAGTTCTTTGCTATGGTTATAAGTAAATAAACTGGATGGGAGGCCCATACATATATGATTTCAATGAAGAAAAAGCACGTCGTCGTTCCGCTGCTTGCATCTTTTTTAATGTTTTCCTCGTACCAAGCTCCTGCGGAATCGGAAGTGGATGCGGCAAAGGAGGAATCGGGTTTGAAGAAGAAGCTGGATACGGTGCTTGCAGATGAAGATTTGAAAGGGGCTCTTGCCGGGGTCAGTATCCGGATGGCGGAAACCGGCGAAGTGATATATGAGCATGATGCCCACACAAGGCTGAAGCCGGCTTCCAATATGAAGCTGTTCAGTGGGGCCGCGGCGATGGATCAGCTTGGTCCTGACTATACATTTTCTACAGAAGTCTATGCAGAGGGGACGATTCGGGGGCATAAGCTGCATGGCGACTTGTATTTGAAAGGCAAGGGAGACCCGACCTTGATGATGGAAGACCTTGAGAAGATGGCGGAAGAATTGAAGGAGAATGGCATACGAGAAGTGAAAGGGGATTTGATCGCGGACGATACATGGTATGACGACGTCCGGCTTTCTGAAGACATTACGTGGAACGATGAAACCCACTACTACGGTGCGCAGGTCTCTGCTTTGACCGTGGCGCCGAATGAAGATTACGACGCAGGGACGGTCATCGTCGCTGCCTATCCGGCAGAGAAGGAAGGGGACCCGGCTCGGGTGGAAGTCACGCCGAAGACGGATTATGTGAAAATCATCAACCGGACGAAAACGGTGCCGGCAGATGGGGAGAGGGATATATCGATGGAAAGGGAGCATGAAACGAACCGGATCATCGTGGAAGGAACGATTCCTCTCGACTCAAGCAGATCCCGCTCTTGGATAGCCGTATCGGAACCGACCGGACTTGCTTTGGATGTATTCCGAAGCGCCTTGGAGGAACAAGGAATCAAAGTGAAAGGAAAAAACAAGGAAGGGAAGCGGACACCGAAGAAAGCTCTCAAGCTGATCACTCATGAATCGATGCCGCTTGCGGAGCTGTTTATTCCGTTCATGAAGCTGAGCAACAACGGCCATGCGGAGGTGCTGGTGAAGGAAATGGGGAAAGTCGTCCATGACGAAGGCAGCTGGGAGAAGGGGCTTGAAGTCGTGGATAGTTATCTGAAAAGCGCCGGTGTCGACACGTCCACCCTCCGATTAAGAGACGGTTCCGGGATGTCCCATGTCAACATGATTCCCGCTCATGAAATATCGGAGCTGCTTTATCAGGTCCAGGACGAAAAATGGTTCCCTGCCTATTTGAATTCCCTGCCGTTGCAGGGAATGCCGAACGGTTCGTCGGCGGCACCATCCGTTCCCGAATGCAGGACACGGCTGCCGAGGATAACGTACAGGCAAAGACCGGATCGTTGACAGGGGTTTCCTCTTTATCGGGCTATGTGACGACAAAAGACGGAGAGAAGCTTATTTTCTCTATTGTTTTGAATAATTACCTGGTCGAGGATGTCGGAGACCTGGAAGACCGGATCGCAGTCATTCTGGCGGAACATCGATTTGTAGAGGAAGAGTAATTACTGATTATGGAAGATCGATTGCGGCATCGTGTGGAGAGGAATGGGCAGAGTCCATCAGGCTCACCGGCCAAAGAAAATTACTTCTTCAACAACCTGAAGTCAAGGCGCTCTTAAGTTTCCCGACTATATGGAAAAAGGATCAGAGAAGGCTCTGATCCTTTTTTGATTGGACAATTATGATTCTGGATTGGTACGGTCGGTTTCTTTTTTATCCACAAAAGCGGATCCTACCATATCACCGAATACGTTCGAGGCCGTTCCTGCCATCCCGATCAGGACGTCAACGCCTGCAATTAATGCGACGATTTCAAGCGGGAGGTTGAACATCGTAAGCACGGCTGCGAGGGTGACGAGTCCGGCCGCGGGAATGCCTGCTGTCCCGATCGACAGCAGTGTGCCGATGACGACGATGGTGATGAAATCCATGACGGTTAAATCAAGCCCTGTCACATTGGCGGCGAACACGATGGAAACACCCATACGCAGGGCGCCGCCATCCGAGTTGAACACGGCTCCGATCGGTAGGCTGAAGTTCACAATCCGATCGGAAATGCCGGCTTTCTTCGCCGATTCCATCGCAACGGGCAGGGAAGCGATACTGCTTGATGTAAAGAATGCCGTAACATAGGCGTCCTTCGTACTAGCGAAGAAGTCACGAACGTGCCACTTCGCAAGTTTCAAGAAAGACGTATATACTAGCAGCCAAAGCAGAAGGACACCTAAGTAAAACACACCGGTAAACGCGAACAGCGAGCGGAAGGTCTCCCAGCCTTGACTGCCGAATGTCGAAGCACCGATCGCAAAGATTCCGACAGGCGCATAGAGAAGGATCCCCTGCAGAAGCAGGAAGAACAGATCATTGGCCGCCGAGAAAAACTGGTGCAGCGTCTCTCCTGATTTCTTGAGTTCGTCCTTGTCCGAATAGCGCATCTTCACCAAAGCGAGGCCGGTGATGACGGCAAGGAAAAGGATGCCCATCAGCTCCCCGGAAGAAAACGCAGCGAACAAGTTGTCCGGGACGATGTTAAGCAGTACATCGGAAAATCCGGGCGTTTCCGGCTTTTTGACATCCGCGTTTGGCAGTTCCAGCCCGGCTCCCGGGTTGATCCACAGGGCGAGTGCTACCCCGATAAGGACAGCTGCAGCGGTCGTTATGCCGTAATAGACGAGCAGCTTCCCTCCAATTCTGCCAAGGTACCTCGGGTTCATTTGATTGATCGCAAGGACGACGGTCAGGAATATGACCGGAACAGCGATCAAATTCAACAAATTGATCAATATCGTACCGAGCGGTTTGACAGCCTCCATGGACGGGCCGAAAAGGATGCCGGCTCCGATCCCGAGCAGGAAACCGAGCGTCATTTTCAATAGAAAAGAAGAATCTTTGTATAAGTGCCAAATCTTTTTCATACTTTCACCTCTTTATAAGCAATAGACCCAGTATAGCAGTTCCGTGCCGATTGCAGTAGCGTAATATTCGATCGATGCTCTCTCATGTCATTTTGCGTATATAGAGGAAAAAAATGCATAAGTTCAATGAATTCCTTTTCCTGCGGTTGTGTGCTAAACTGGCAAAATGCAAAATTACATATCTGTAATTTTTCAAATTTCTAATGGTTTCAGATAGGAGATGTAAGAAGTTTATGGACCACGCACTTATACAGGAACCGATGGCGGTATTCGCTTATCTTATCGCTGTCGTGGGAATCGTGTTCATGTTATCAACGATGGAGTATAAGCCTTTGAAGAAATTCTTCGGCTATCTTCCTCCGCTTATTTGGATGTATTTCCTTCCGATGCTTTCGACGACGTTCGGAATCATCCCGCAGAGCTCGGATGTGTACAGCTTTTTGAGTACGTATATCCTTCCCGCCGGGTTGCTGCTGTTAATGATCAGTACGAACGTACCGGCAACGTTCAAGCTTGGCGCGAAGGCCGTGCTCGTTTTCTTTGCGGGTACGATCGGCATCGTGATCGGGGGACCGATTGCGTTCGCCTTGTTCCAGGGGATTCTCCCTGAGGATGCGTGGCGAGGTGTCGGGGCGCTTGCCGGAAGCTGGATCGGCGGCTCGGCTAACATGGGAGCCATGATCGAAGCCTTTGATACGCCGGATCATATACTAAGCCCGATGATTTTGACCGATACGATCGTCGGAATCGGCTGGATGGGGGTCATGATTTCGCTTGCCAACTTCCAGAACCGCTTCAATAAATGGAATGGTGCGGATAACTCCACCATTAAACGGGTGAATGAGGAGATCGCGACAGACGTGGAGAAGAATGCCAGACCGCTCGAGCTTCCGCAGCTCTTCGGAATTCTGTCCATCGGTATTGCCGGCTCGTTCCTCGTCCGTCAGTTTGCCGATCTTTCCTTTATTCCGAAGTCGGAGGTCATGAATACGTCGACATGGACGTTCTTGATCATTACGGCCGTCGGAATTCTTTTGTCCTTTACGAAGGTGCGGAACCTCGAATATTATGGAGCCAGTAAGATCGGTTATGCCGGCATCTACTTGTTCCTGGCGGGGATCGGAAGCCAGGCGAACCTTCTGGATATTGTGGAAGCGCCGCAATTTATCCTGATGGGAATCGTTTGGCTCGCCATCCACGTGCTTTGTATTTTCCTTGCGGCCCGCTTATTGAAGGCGCCGCTCTTCTTTGTCGCCGTCGGTTCACAGGGGAATATCGGAGGGACAAGCTCTGCACCGATCGTCGCATCGGTCTTTCAGCCGGCGCTTGCCCCTGTCGGCCTGCTGATGGGGATCCTCGGTAACGTCGTCGGAACCTATGCTGCTCTGCTCTGTGGTCAGCTCGCACGTATGATTGCCGGAGGTTGATAGAAAAGCCGCTTTCCTTTTGAATGAAGGAAAGCGGCTTTTCTTATTGACAATTCCTTCCTTGTGGTTGATACTACAGTTAAATAAATTTTACCGAGTAAAAAGGAGTGAACGGTCTAGTGGAGGACATAAAAATACTAACAACCCACGACCAGCTGAAGGCGATGGCGGATCCGTTCCGGTCGGACCTGCTTCTGCGTCTGATGGGGAAGGCGCAGACCGGTCAGCAGCTTTCTGAAATCTATCAGCTCTCAAGAGCCCGCATCCATTATCATTTGAAAGAGTTGGAGAAGAACGGGCTTTTGGAAATTGCTAGAACGGAAGAAAAGAACGGGATTGTCCAGAAGTTCTATCAAACGGTAGCCCGCGGGTTTGTACCGGATGCCGAACTGCTGCCAAACGCAGAGGTGTCGGGTCCAATCCGGCAGATGATGCTCGCCATGCTCGATCATTCCAAACAGCGGGTTTTATCAGTGCCGGAGGAGTCGCTGGAGAATGATTCCCTGTCTAAAAAACCGGAAGACTGGAAATACCGATCCGCCGCTTATGAAATTCATGCAAAGGAGGAGGACTTTCTGGCCTGGCAGCAGAAATTCTCCGACTTAATGGAAGAACTTGCATCGATTCAACGTACGGAACCGACAGAAGATGCGAAGCTGTACTATTTTCACATGCTCGGTTTGCAGATAGAGGAAAGTCGGTTCGGGAAAAAGGGAGAGACATAAAGTCGGGGTGGAGGTCTCTTTTTTTGTGCAACAGTAAAATATTTTTTACCGCCGGCATCCGAGGAGGAGATGTTATGGAAAGCGCAAAGTCATATGAGGAGAAAAGAGAGGTTTCGTTATGGAAGTCAAGATCCTTTCTCCTTTTGGCCTTTACAACGGTTGTTTCCAGTTTAAGCCTGTCGATGTTTATGTTTCTTCAGTCGTGGTACATCGTAGAGTCGTTACATATGGCAGCGGCTCTCGGCATGGTGTTGATTTCCTTGACGACGGTGCGGATGGTTTCCATGATTGTCGGTGGAGTGGTCGCGGACCGCTGCAGTCAAACGAAGGTCATGGCGGCATCGGACTTAACGATGGCTGTCTTCCTCTTTACCTTATCGATTTGTTTTCTTACCCTTCAGGAGGTTCCTGTTTGGATCATGGCGGTCCACGCAGGCCTGTTCGGAGCCTGCGGCGGAATGTTCGAGCCGGCAAGAGATGCGCTGCTTCCGAAAGTGACAGGGAAGGATCAGCTGACGCGCGCAAACTCCGTTATTCAGGGAACGATCCAGATTGCTACGTTCACCGGACCACTCCTTGCCGGTGTCCTGATCCATTCGCTTTCCTACAGCTTCGTCCTTCTGATCATCGTCCTGTTTCTTATCTTATCCGGTGTCGGAATTCTATTTGTGAAAAAGCAGGGAAAGGATGCGCAGGAAGGGGAGCGTTCCCCGTTCTATGCCCAATTGGCGGAGGGCTTCCGTTACACGTGGCAGTCCAGACTGCTGCGGTCGCTGTTCATCATTACGATCATCGTCAACTTTTTCATCTCCGGCCCTTTAATGATGGGGCTGCCGATCTTCGTGGAAGGAGTCCTGGACGGAAGTGCCCTCGATTTCAGTCTCGTCCAAGGTGGACTGACGTTCGGGATGATTCTCGGAGCTGTCCTGATCGGTTTTCTCAACATCCGGCGGAGACGGGGAGCGTATGCGCTGTACTTGATCGCTCTCGAAGGAGCCGGTATGTTTATCTTCAGCCGTGCAGATACGCTGGTTTTATCCGTGCTTATTATCGTTCTTATCGGCATGATCATTCCGGCCGTCAATATTCCGCTCCTATCCCTCGTTCAATCGTCTGCAGAAGAAAGCAAGGTGGGAAGGGTGATGAGTCTGATACGGACCGGGTCGCTTGGGTTGATTCCGCTCTCGTACGCGGTCACCTCTCTGTTTCTCGGCTGGGGAATTCCGATTCAAACGTTGATGGCATGGAGCGCCCTGCCCCTTCTCGTGAGTGTTTTCGCTTTATATGTGACTTTTCCTGTCCTGCGCTCCGCCGATTAAGCGGGGCCTTTTCTTTTTGCCTGCCGTGATATGCGGGAGAACAGGGGAAAGTACGGGAGAGAAAGGGAAGAACTTATTTTATAAGATCAATCCCGTCAGAGAAACCATTGTGTTTTTGTACAGAGGGCATTAGAGGAAAACAAGTGTTTGATATCGAACGTTATAAGGAATGAGGAAGCAGAGAGGAGAAATGACATGAATCCAACCGTATTGATTACCGGAGCATCGAGTGGGTTCGGCTATTTGACGGCGGTCAAATGTGCGGAAAAAGGGTTTTCGGTAATCGCGACAATGAGGAACATGGAAAAAGCGGAAGTATTCGAGGACGCAGCGATTTCCAATCACGTGAGGAGCCGGATCACGGTTTGGAAGCTCGACGTGACCGATGATGCTTCCATCGCTGCATTTAAAGAAAAGCTGAACGATTTGGAAGCAGTCGACGTTCTCGTCAACAATGCTGGTTTTGCAATCGGCGGCTTTCTCGAGCAGATACCGCTGGAAGCGTATAGACGTCAGTTCGAGACGAATGTGTTCGGGGTCATCGCCGTCACCCAGGCAGTTCTGCCGCTCATGCGGAAGCAGACGCGTGGCAAGATCATCAATGTGAGCAGCGTCAGCGGTTTGATCGGATTCCCGGGGTTATCGGCATACGTGTCATCGAAACATGCGCTCGAAGGGCTTACAGAAAGCCTCCGCTTCGAGGTCCAGCCATTCGGCATCGATGTTGCTCTTGTAGAGCCGGGCTCGTACCAAACGAATATATGGTCAGCCGGAATGGAACTCCCGGACGCTGTCCATGACCCTGATTCTCCCTATGCTGATTACATAAAAGGACTATGGAATGCGTTGAATGGAGACAGCCGCGAAAATCCGTCGGATGTAGCTGCATTGATGACCGAGTTGATCGAGCAGGACAGAATACGGAAGCTGCGCTTTCCAATCGGAGCGAAAGTGAAGTTCAACGTATTTCTGAAACGGGTCATGCCTTGGAGAATATTGGAGAAAGCAGTGCTGACGACGGTTTTAGGAAAAGGGAAAACGAACAGGAGGAAACGAAATGACCGCAGTGATGAGTGGGGCAGAAGAGATACGGTTCGAGGGTAATGAGGTAGGGATCCTGGTATCCCATGGATTTACAGGAACGACGCAAAGTATGAGGCCGCTGGCTGAAGCATATGGCCGCGCCGGGTATACCGTCGTCTGTCCGAGACTGAAGGGGCACGGGACCACGCCGGAGGACATGGAGTCCACGAGTCATGAAGACTGGATTCAATCGGTCATGGAAGCCTTTGACTGGCTGGAAGCGCGTTGTGAAAAAATCTTCGTCGTCGGCTTGTCGATGGGAGGGACGCTTGCTTTATATGTGGCAGGGAAGAAGAAGGTCGCCGGCGTCATCCCGATCAATGCAGCAATCGATATCCCGGTGCTTGAGAACAGCTCGAGCACAGAGGAGCGCTTTCTTGAAGCGATTGGATCGGATATTAAAGATCCGGAAAGTGACGAGCTCGGCTATGATCGGACACCGGTAAAATCGATTAAAGAGCTGTCGATGCTCATGGGGAAGACCAGGGATCTATTAAGCAGCATTCATTGTCCGATCGTCGTTTTCGTTTCAAGGGAGGATCATGTCGTGCCCCCGAACAATTCCGAGGTGATCTTTGAAACGGTTTTTTCCGAGCATAAAGAAATTATTCATTTGGATGACAGCTATCACGTCGCAACGCTCGACCATGATAAAGACTTGATCATCGAGCGCAGTCTGGAGTTTTTCCAGACGTACACAAATACGAAATAGCATTCCCCGGGAAATAAAAGGCCTTTGTAATTTCGGGTGGTTTCGACTATAATAGAAGACAAATCAAGAAAAGTAAACGGTATAAAGCCTTCAAGGGGAGCCTCCGGCTGAGAGTGGACGCTGTGTCCAGACCCTTCGAACCTGTCAGTTAGCACTGGCGCAGGGATGGCGGCTTTTTTGATGGTGCAATGCTCAACAAGGGACTCCTCCATCAGGAAGCTTCCCTTTTTGGCATTGCTTTTTTTGTCTTCAATTATTGGGGGTAGATAACGATGAGAAATCGTCGTGTATTATTTCTTGTCGAAGTAGCTATATTCTCTGCTTTGGCACTGCTTTTGGACATCATTCCATTTCTTTCATTCAAATTGTGGGCACAGGGTGGTTCTGTGTCGCTCGCGATGGTTCCTGTCTTCATCATCGCTTTCCGTTGGGGAATCAAAGGCGGAGTCGCCACCGGGCTGCTGCTCGGGGCCTATCAAATCTTAACCGGTGCTTACATCATGACACCTCTTCAGACGTTTCTTGATTACTTCGTAGCTTTCGGTGTCATCGGACTTGCAGGTGTCGCGGCAAAGCCGGTATGGAACGCGGTACGGAAACAAAACAAAAAAGCGATCGTCGGCTGGATCATTGTCGGCTGCTTTGTCGGGAGTCTCCTGCGTTTCTTCGGACATTTTCTCGCAGGGATCGTCTTTTACGGGGAGTTCGCGCCGGAAGGACAGCCGGTCTGGCTGTATTCGCTCGTCTATAACGGGGGGTATATGCTGCCTGCATTCGTATTGAGCAGTATCGTCCTCATCATTCTTTTTCTGCAGCGTCCGAAGCTGCTCACACAAGAATAATACAAGGTTCCCATCCCGCTCCTAGGAATCCTTAACCACTAAAAGCATCGTGCTCCGGCACGATGCTTTTCTATTTTTTATAGGGAGGGAGACCCTATTTTATAGCATATGGGTTTCATGCTTCCTGTAGAAGTGTATATACCATTGCACTGGTTACATAAAAGGAGGGCTGGAAATGAAGAAGCTTTTTAGAAAGAAGCGGTTTTGGTTGATTGTCATTCTTATATTTATCGTACTCGTTTTCATGATCGCTTATCATACATCGTGGAAGAAGCTTCCTGAGGGCATCTCCTATGAAGGGGACGTGCACGAACTATCGGGCGTGGAGTTTTTTCGGGATCTCACGTATGAAGATGAAGAAGGTAATACGGTTCACGACGCGGAGATATTCGATGAAATAAACGCCATGATTGGTGAGGCGGAGGATTTCATTGTTGCAGATATGTTTTTATTTAACGGCTACACAGATGGAAAAAGAGATTTTCCGCCACTGTCGGAAAACCTGGTGGATGCCATTCTCGCCCAAAAGGAAAAGCATCCTGACTTGAAGGTCGTTTTCATCACCGATCCAATCAATACGGTTTACGGGTCTTATGAGTCGGAATCGATCAAGCGGCTGAGGGATGGGGGTGTCGATGTCGTGCTGACGGACCTGAACGAGCTCCGTGATTCCAACCCGCTCTACTCCAGCGTCTGGAGGCTTACGGCTTCATGGATGGGGACAGGCGACGGCGGCTGGATCAGCAACCCGCTCGCAAAAGATGCACCCGATGTCACTCTGCGCTCGTATTTGAAGCTGATGAATATTAAAGCGAATCACAGGAAGCTCGTTGTGACGGAAGAAGCGGCAATCGTATCGACGGCGAATCCCCATGACGCGAGCGGTTACCATGAGAATGTGGCGTTCAAGATGACAGGCCCGATCATCCGGGACATTCTCGAAGCCGAGGAGGCAGTTGTCCGTTATTCCGGCGACGCTGATTTCCCGGATTACAAGAACAGGAAATGGGAAAAACAGGATGGTCCAGTGAAGACCAAGTTCGTCACGGAAGGAAAGACGTACCAGGCAATTTTGGAAGAACTTAAGGATGTTGGAAAAGGAGATACGATCTGGCTCGGCATGTATTACCTTGCGGACAGAAAGATCATTGACCTGATTGACAAAGCTGCAGACCGGGGGGCGGAAGCGAACATCATCATGGACCCGAACAAGCAGTCATTTGGACATGAGAAGACGGGGATTCCTAATTTACCCGTAGCCGCAGAGATGCAGCGGCTCGGGAATAAGAACATCCATCTCCGCTGGTATGATGTGAATATCGAACAATTCCATACGAAGATGCTTTATTTAGATAAAGAAGAGGAAGACGTCATCATTGCCGGCTCCGCCAACTATACGAGACGGAACCTGGCAGACTTGAACCTGGAAGCGAACGTCGTGATGAAAGGAAGCGGAGAAGAGCCTGTTTTTCAGGAGGTCGACGGCTACTTCACCAAGCTTTGGAATAACGAAGACGGTCATTTCACAGCGGATTATGAGGAATATACGGATAAGCTGACGTTTATCCGCTATGCCACGTATTACCTGCAGAAATGGACGTGGTTTACGACCTATTGATAGACTACCTCCGGACGATGAGCGTCCGGGGGTTTTTCTGTGTCGGGAACGTTTTATGCTACGATAGAAGGAGGGGGGATGTTATGAAAGCAGCCGGCATCGTCATCGAGATCATCGCTGTTGCATCCGTATTCCTGTTGAGTCGAGTCCTGATGTATGGCGTAGATACGGTTCCTCTAGGGATGGATATGGGAGAAGACGGTAAGACAGTCACTCGTCAAGATTGGATGTGGGAGGAAAAGGAAGTTGTTGAGGTTCAAGCGCTCTCCAGTGAGCAGGAAGTCGCTGTTCTTGTCATGGATCAACGCCTCCACAATTTTTTTGCCTGGATCATCAGTCTTCCTCTTTTTCTAGTCATCGGGGCAGGGTCCCGTATTTTCTCAAAAAGGTATGGAACGCGTGCTCTTCTTTCACCGAAGTGGCAGGGAGTGTTGGATGTCGTCGCGATCGCCTTCATCCTCGCCCTATGCATATATGTGGGTTTGGAGTACAAGGAGCTTCTTGAAGAGGCGGATGCTTTATGGAAGCAGCTGAAAAGAGCGGCATAATAGAAGAGGAGTGGTAAGGATGAAATTGGAATTCCGAAAGATCACCGCCTTCGACGAGACAATGGTCGCGGCATACAACCGTTGGGAGAACGATCGAACAATCAGTGCACTTGCAAGACCTCATAAAAATCAAGCGTCTTTCGAGAAGGAACGTCTGCAGACGGTGGATACACTGACGAAGCGCCTGGAGGACCATGAAATGTATGCCATCATGCTGGACGGGGTCCTTGTCGGTGAAATGAACTTCATGATCGATCCGGAACATCTCTTTAGGAAAGAGAAGGGCTCCGGCTGGATCGGGATCACCATCGGTGAAGCCGGCGCCCGGGGGAAAGGTATCGGCGCTAAAGCGATTTTATTTATGGAGGAGGAAATGAAGAAGATGGGCTTGAATCGGGTCGAGCTCGGAGTTTTTGAATTCAACGAGTCTGCGCACAGACTATACAGCAGACTCGGTTACAAGGAGATAGCCAGAGAAGAAGGATTCACCTACTATGGCGGGAGGATGTGGGCAGATATCCGTATGGAGAAGCCTCTTTCGCCGACAGCCCAATAAAAAAATCCCGGGACGGCCCGGGATTTGGTGGTATTATGGCTGAAGGAACATCGCTTCAAGGGCTGGGTCGCCCCCGGCGAAACCTAAGGCAACAGCTGTATATGCTTCATTCGGCTTAAACGTCGCTTGAGGGATTTCAAGGACGACCTGATTCGTACCGGCGACCCGGACTTCCAGGTCGGCCGTCGTCGGCGGCAGGGTCATGTAACGGGTCGCTTTACCGAATGGAACATTCCGGAAGAGGACGTCCCCGCCTTTGACGGCGACGTCGACAGCCGGAGCGTTCGGAGATAAATGCCACACCCTCACCCTGCTGCTTCCGGAAGAGACACTGCTGCTGTCTACTACCGGTATCAGCTGAAGGTTATTCACAGCTCCTGCTGCGGCTACGGTATAGCGGTTGCCTCCGTCGACGCTCACCTGCTGGGACAAGACCGGACTGCTTGTATCTCCGGCTGCATAGATGTCAATCTTATAAGTGCCTGCTGGAACGGTCAAATAATTGCTCTGCTGTTTATAAGAGATGCCTCCAAGAACCTTTTGTCCGTTTACATAGACGTCGACGGCCGGTGCGTCCGGTGAGGCGTGCAGCACCCGCACCATCGCATTCATCCCCGTGTTTCCTCCGGATCCACCCGGTCCTATTTCACTGCGCTCGCTCATGATGAGCCGCTGCATGCACTCCAGGTGTCTCTGGTAATAGTACACATGCAGCCTGGGGTCGATATATTTGTAGTAATTCGCCATCAGATCATACTTCATCGCCTGCCACGCAAGCTGATCCCTGCCATCATTCATGTTCTCATCCCCTCCCAGGAAAAAATCTCTAACACAAGCCTATGCGTGCTTTCCTGGAAAGAGACCAACCATTCTGTTTACTCGGCTTTGGACAACGCTTGGACGGGAGAGACCTGCTTGTTCAGGAAACTCATGAACAGCGTATGGATGACGATTCCGATCATAATCAGACAGACGCCGAGAAGGGCAAGGCCGCTCGGCAGCGGACTGGAAAGCAGCCACGCTTCCCCGACAATGACGAACAGGATCTGCGTCGACTGTGTCGCTTCCACAGCAGCCAGCTTCCCCTGGTGATGCTGGACGCGGTTCGTTGCAAAAAAGAACAGGGTTGTGGCAATGATTCCGGAGGAAACCGCAACAATCAGCGACTGTACGACCTGGCCGGGACTCGGTGCGCCTGCTTGAACGCCGGCAATGGCACTTAATACAAGCCAGAACGGCAGACTGGCAAGCGTCATCCCGAAAATGCGCTGGAACGTATCCAGCCTGTCGCCACAAACGGCCATCATTTTTCTGTTACCAAGCGGGTAAGCGAAGCAGGCGACAAGCACAGGAAGTACTCCGACGACCCATTCAAGAAATGTCGTGTCGGCGGCCTTTTCGAATTGTATCAAGAACACGCCGAAGAGGATGATGGAAGAGATCGCGAGTGCCCGCCACTGCATGACACCCTTGCCTTTCACAATCAAGGGAGCGATAAGGATGCCTGCGACGATCGTCATCTGCCACGTTCCGGCGACAAGCCAACCAGGTCCGTAAGCAGCGGCATAGGTAAGCGGTGCATAGAAAAGTACAAATCCGACAAAGCTCCATGTAAGCCATTGCAGGGGGGCCTGCTTCATTTCAGAAAACACTTGTAGGAGATTTCTTCTACCGAGTACAATAAAGAATAAGAACGGAATCATGAACAGGAATCGGAGGGAAGCACTCCACATCCAGCTGCCCCCGTCCAGTTCCATCGAACGGTTCAAAATGAATGTGACAGCGAAAAACATCGAGGAAATGATGCCAAGTAACAGCTCTTTCATAACAATAGGACTCCCTTTTGGTATATTATAGTTTTGTTTAGGTTTATTATAATATACTTAATGTGTGGTGTTTCGGCAACATAAAAATAGGAGAAGAATGCTATGGACTATAATCAACATTGGGAAAACCCGGAAACATTCGCCAAACATGTCGGAAAGAAACTGCGGAATATCCGCAAAGAGAAGGAAATGTCGTTAAACGACCTGGCGGAAAAGACGCAGGTCAGCAAACTGACCCTCGGCAAGATCGAACGCGGGGAGGCGAACCCTTCTCTCACGATCATTTGGAAAATCGCAAATGGACTCGCCATCCCGATCACGGCGCTGGTCGCTGACAGTAAAGAGGTCGTCATTTCAAGAAAGCAGGAGGGCCGTAAAGTATTGAGCGCAGATGAATCGCTGACGCTCGAACCGATGTTTACGAACTCCGGCTACGGTTCGTTGGAGACGCATCGTGCTTTTCTGAAACCGGACAGCTTTTACACTGCGGAAGCCCATCAACCCGGTGTGATCGAGTTCGTGACGGTCATGGAAGGGGCGGCGGAAGTCGTGGTAGGAGAGGAAGTCTATCCGATTAACGTCCACGACTCGATCAAGTTTCACGCTGACCAGCCGCACGGATATAGGAACAGGGGAAAAGAAGAAGCGGTGCTTCATTTTGTCATGATTTATACGAAAGCATGAAGGGAGAGGCTCCAGTCGAACTTTGGGATATCCATGATCAAAAGCGCCGGAAGACAGGGCAAACGGTGGAACGCGGCCGGCCGATGGCTGCCGGGGAGTATCACATAGTTGTGCATGTCTGGATTAAAAACAGCAGGGGAGAAGTGTTCGTGACGAAGCGTGCCCCGGAGAAGCATTTCGGCGGGTACTGGGAAGGAACGGGTGGATCGGTGACTGCAGGGGAAGACAGTTATACAGGAGCGCTTCGGGAAGTAAAGGAAGAAATCGGTATCGATCTGCAGGATGCATCCGGTTCGTTGGAGAAATCTGTATGCAGAGCGGAGTTTCAAGATTTCATGGATGTCTGGGTTTTTCAGCACGATTTTAAGGAAGAAGCGGTTGTCTTGCAGCAAGGCGAAGTTAGGGAGGGCAGGTGGGTGACACGGCAGGAGCTGGAAGCGATGGTCGGGGAGAACAGGCTTGTGCCCACGCTTTCTTACGTACAGGAATTATTTTAGGTGGAAGGAGGAGAAGGTATGAAGAAGCTCTATCGTTCGACGAAAGATTCCCAAGTATCAGGAGTGCTCGGAGGGGTCAGTGAGATGTACGGCATTGATGTCAGTCTCTTGCGTATCCTGCTCGTTGTCTCCGGTTTTTTCACCGGGGGGATGACGTGGCTGATCTACATCATCGCAGCGATCGTCATGCCGACAGACAAACAAATATGACCGCCGGAGATAGACTCCAGGCGGTCTTTATTTATGTTTGGCTTCTTTGCGTTGGAGATGATTGGTTCCCCATGCATGCATGGCATCAAGAATAGGGTGAAGCGTACGGCCGTACTCCGTTATCGAATACTCGACTTTCGGTGGCACGACAGGGTAGACGACCCGTTCGATGATGTCCTCCTCTTCCAGATCCCGGAGCTGATTGGTCAACATCTTCTGTGTAATACCTGGAATGAGGCGTTTCAATTCACTGAAACGGAGGGTATCTTCTTCAAGTAAGTGCAGCAGGATAATCGGCTTCCATTTCCCGACAAGGATTTGGAGCGCGTCATCCACGCGGCATAATTGTGGATTCAAAAGGGTTCCTCCTTCCACAGTTTCTTTAAGTATACTATACCACTTTGAAGTGCGTTCTTCACACGTTCCACATCGAGGCGCATAATGAAAGGGAACGATCATTCAACCAGGAGGTATGACGATGCAGTCCTATCGAATTAATCCGGAGCAGGGATTGGAGTTCGGGCTATACACGCTCGGCGATCACCTTCCGGACCCGAATACAGGCGAACGTATTTCAGCAAAACAAAGGATACAGGAAATTATAGAGGTGGCTGAACTGGCAGATGAAGCCGGCATCGACTTTTTTAGTGTCGGAGAAAGCCATCAGGATTATTTTGCGACCCAGGCCCATGCCGTGGTTCTTTCTGCTGTTGCTCAGGCGACGAAGAACATTAAAATTGGAAGCTCCTCGACCATCATCAGCACCTCGGACCCGGTCCGGGTGTATGAAGATTTTGCGACCATCGATCTTATATCGGACGGCCGGGCGGAAATCATTGCCGGCCGTGCATCGAGAGTCGGACTGTTTGAACTGCTCGGTTATGATGTACGGGATTATGAGGCATTATACGAAGAGAAGTTCGACCTTCTTCTTCAATTGAACAGGGAAGAAGTAGTCAACTGGAGCGGGGAATTCCGCAAGCCGCTCAGAAACGCAGAAGTGCTGCCGCGGCCGAAGAACGGCTCTCTTCCGATTTGGCGGGCGGTCGGAGGAACGCCTGCAAGCGCCCGGAAAGCGGGAGAAGCGGGCGTTCCGATGATGCTTGCCGCCCTTGGAGGTTCGGCAGGTGTGTTTCAAAGCAGGGTGGAGGCGTACCGTCGATCCGCGGAGGAGCATGGATTTGATCCTGCCCAACTGCCTGTGGGAACGACCGGATTCTTCTTTGCCGCAGATACGACACAGGAGGCACTGCGTACGATGTATCCGTATATAAACGAAGGGATGAAGAAGACGAACGGACAGGGTTTTCCGAAGCAGGTCTTTGCTCAGGCGAGAGACAAGCGGAACGTCATCAATGTCGGCAGTCCGCAGGAGATCATCGAGAAGATTCTCTATCAGAAGGAAGTGTTCGGACATCAGCGTTACCTGGCTCAAATCGACTTCGGCGGCATGCCCTTGAAGCACTTGAAGCGGAACATCGAGCTGATTGGAACAGAAATCCTGCCCGCTGTCCGTAAATATACCAAAGGAAAATAAAGAAGAAACAAGGAGGAATACAGGGATGAAAACGGTAGCGATCTCCGGTTCCGTCGTCGGTTCGAAAACAAGAACCGCGCTGGGACAGGTAGAGCAAGAGTGGAAACAAAAATATCCGGATACCAGCTTTGAGCTGCTTGATCTGGCTGAGTATGACATTCCATACAGCGATGGACGCAACTACTTGGAATACGAAGGGGATGCCGGATACGTGACAAAAACGATCATGGAAGCCGATGCTGTGATCATCGGCACGCCGATATTCCAAGCATCCATTCCCGGTGCGCTGAAGAACGTCTTCGACATGCTTCCGGTCAATGCTTTCCTTGATAAAGTCGTAAGCATTGTCGTCACGGCAGGCTCATCCAAGCACTATTTGATTGCAGAGCAGCAGCTGAAACCGATCCTGTCCTATATGAAAGCACAGATCGTCCAGACGTTCGTTTTTCTCGTCGAAGAGGACTTCCGAGGGAAAGCGATCGTGAATGATGACGTTCTATTTCGGATCGAGCGTCTCGTCGAAGATACGAAGCTGCTTGCCGATACGTACAAGCAGATGCTGGAGAAGAGGGAAGAGGACTATGACTTCTAAAAGGCCGGAGCTTTAATGAAGAGGGGATGGGGGCAAGAGCGAGCGGACTCCGGGAAATGGCACGACTCACGGAAAGTGCTCTATTCTCCGGATCCCGATCTCTTCCGTGCACTCCTTCTTGTTCCCGCCGTGCTGGATAGTAAGTAGTTATTTTTCGATTTTTGTTGACGGGTTTCGACATCCTTCGTATAATAAAATTACAGAATAATCAGAAAACTTTTTACATCCTATGCTCTTATTATGGAAGAAGGAGTGGTCGAAATGGCTCCAGGGCCGAAGGAAATGAGTCCGCGGCGGTCATCCACAGGGTTGCAGGAGAATGTCGGCAGTCTGTTAGCTTATCTGCTTGGTTTTATCACAGGCACTGTCCTATTGCTCATCGAGAAAGAGAACGAGACGATCCGCTTCCACGCTGTCCAGTCGATTTTCGTCTTCGGAGGGATTTTCCTTCTGACCATCGTGCTGAATTTCGTTCCCGTCCTCGGCCTGCTTGTAAGCATCCTGATCGCGCCGGTTTCCTTCATCCTTTGGCTGTTTCTTATGTACAAGGCTTATCAGGGAGGGCGCTACCATCTGCCCGTCCTCGGCAGGATGGCGGAAGACCAGCTCCGAAAAGTGCATAAATAAACAAAAAAAGAACTTCCATTTGGAAGTTCTTTTTGTTTTACTGCCTATGTTGCGCCGATTGGTTTTAGTGGGGAGAGCCGGTGTCGAAGTTGGACCCGCGTACGTCTGTCGTGTTTTCAATGGCGACGAGGGCGTTCGGATCGATTTCATCGACCACCGAGCGCACCGTAGAAAGTTCGATCCGCGAAACAATGGTATAGATGATTTTCTTCGGTTCTTTTGAGAAAACCCCTTCTCCTTGAATGTATGTCATCCCGCGGCCGAGCTGGTCGAGAAGGGAGTCGGCGATCTCTTCTGGTTTCTCGGAAATGATGGTGACCGATTTCCATTCTTCCAGCCCTTCCACGACAATGTCGATCATCTTATAAGCAATATAATACGTAATGATCGAGTACATGGCCGTTTCCCAGCTGAATACGAGCAGCGCGGCCAGTATGAAAATGAATACGTTGACGACCATGATGAACTGGCCGACGGAAACCGGCCGTTTCTTACTGACGAGGATGGCGATGATTTCTGTACCATCGAGTGCTCCTCCTGTTCGGATGACGAGCCCGACCCCTGTGCCGAGAATGACGGCCCCGATCACCGTTGCCAGGAACAGATCATCTGTCACCGGTTCAAAATGGTGAAGGTAAGCAGTGCTTAACGAGAGTACGACGACTCCGTAGAGGGTATGCATCGTGAACTTCATCCCGATTTTCCTGTAGCCTATGTATAGGAATGGCAGGTTCAAGAGAATGAGGAAGATACTCATCGTCCAGCCGGTAAGTTCCGAAGCGATGATGGAAAGGCCGATGACCCCTCCGTCGAGAATGTCGTTCGGGACGAGGAAGAATTCAAGACCCGCGGCTGCGATCATCGCACCGATCGTGATCATAACGAGGAATCTTACTTCTCGAAGTATTCTTTTTTTCTTTATAGTAGCCAACAACGATCAACCTTTCTTTCCAGTACCATGACTTTTGTTTATCCTAAACTCGGATACTTCTTTTCTATTATACCATTTTTATGAAAGAAAACATTGACCTAACGACCTAATTTAATTATCATCTAATTAGATACACATTAAATTAGTTGAGGGGGAAAAGGGATGCAGCTGGATAAAATGGTTCATTTCCACAAGGCGGTCGGTGACCCGACGAGGCTCAGGATCATCGCTATGCTAAGGCAGGGGCCGCTGCACGGGCAGGCGATCGCAGGAAAGCTCGGTTTAAAGCCGCCGACGATCACCCATCATTTGAAGAAGCTGAAGGATACGGGGATGGTGTATGCCAGGCGCGATAAAAATACGGTGTACTTCCATTTGGATGAGGAACGGCTGAAGATGATGTCGACAGCGATTCTTCGGATTGGGGACGACAGCGGATGGAAGGCGCAGGAACTTCATGTCGATGACTCCGACCAAAGAAAGATTATCCGCAGTTTCATCACGATAGATGGAAAGCTGAAGCACCTGCCTAGTCAGTTGAAGAAGAAAAATGTCGTTCTCAGCTATTTCGTAAAGGGATTAAAACAAGGCGAAGTGTATGAGGAGAAGGATATCAATGCGTATATCCGCACCTTCTTCGATGATCCCGCAACGCTGAGAAGGGAGTGGGTCATGCAGCAGTTCGTGTACAGGGAAAACGGGAAGTATGAACGCAATCCGGAAGCTATGTGGCCGGTGGTCGTTCCCGATCATATTGGGTGAGACCGGATGCAGCCGCTCCTGGAAGGGCGGTTTTCTTTTGAATATCTAATTAGATATTCGTCTAATAAGGGGGAGGGAAATGAAAAATCATCCATATCGATATTTATTTTACGCTGGAATTGTAAACGGCGTCGGGGATCGTTTCAGCCAGGTGGCTGTACTGACGCTTCTCTTGCAGCTGACGGGATCGGGAATGGCGGTGGGGGCAGCCTTGGGGATCCGCGTCCTCCCTTATCTGCTTCTTTCGCCGTTTGCGGGACGGCTGGCGGATCGATGGAGCAAGAAGCGTCTGTTGATTCTTACCGATTTGTGCCGTCTCCCGTTTGCTCTATCCTTTCTGTTTGTCCGATCAGAAGCGGACGTATGGATCCTGTTTGTCGGAATGGTCGTCCTTGCAAGCGGAGAGGCGTTTTATCAGCCGGTGCGAAAAAGTATGATTGCACAAATCGTGGAGAAGAAGGATATCCTTGAGGTCAACGGTCGGGAGCAGGCGCTTCTTGGTATCGTTTTGATCGGCGGTTCGATCACCGGTGGGATCGTCAGCTACTTATTCGGCGGCTCGCTCGCCTTCCTTCTTAATGCGGCATCGTTTCTTGGCGCTGCATTATTCCTGCTGCCGCTGAAGGATAAGCGCAAGGTCTCTGTCACAAAAGCTTCTCCTCCGAAGTTCCGGTGGAAAGGCGGAATCGGTTTCGCGGTGGCGTTCCTTTTGATAGGAGCAGCGATGGACGGTGTGTTCAATCTTATGATTACCGTTTATGGCGAGCGGCTATTCAGCCTTGGAGAACTGGGGGTCGGTCTGCTGTACGGCTCACTCGGAGCCGGGATGATGATCAGCTTTTATGTGACCAGGAGGTTGAAGGGAGAGCATTTATTGACCTATGCGTTTTTGCTGCTTTTTATGGAAGGAGCCGGACAGTCGGCCGCCAGTCAAATGACATCGTTCCCGCTGCTCGCAGCTGCATTTTTCTTTGTTTCCTTTATTGGTGGAGCAGCCGGTGCGGTGGTGGACAGTTACATTATGAAATCGACACCTGCCGGAGAAGAAGGCCGGGTGTTCGGCCGCATTGAATCCTGGACGAATGTCCAAATCGGCCTCGTCATGTTCATTTCGGGTGTGCTCATCGATCATTTCCATGAGAGGCTGGTCGGCTTCAGCGGCGGTTTGATCGGTATGATTGGAGCAGTCGTGCTTTATTTGCTTTTCCAGTATAAAAAAAGAGTGCCGGCGAAGCAGGAAATGGGAAGGGAATCAGCGAAATAACGGGATAGAAGAATGCAGTCAGCACGCCTGTCACCAGAACGGTGGCGGGCGTTTGTTTTGTCGAAATAATGGGAATATATAGAGGTAGACTTTGGTAATTGGAGGAATCCGAATGGAGACGACACCGTGGACGATCGACCGTTATGAAGGAGAAGAAGCAGACAGAAAGTCAGATATCGTGGCGGTGGAATATCCATTGACCATCTTTATTAACGGCAACGAATTCGCGACGATGGTGTGTACACCGCTCGATTTGGAAGTCCTTGTCACCGGTTTTCTCGCATCGGAAGGGCTCATCCGGAAAGCAGACGAGATCAAAAAGCTTACGATCGACATGGACCGCGGTATCGCCTACGTAGAAACACATCGACCGATCGCCGTCAGCGGGGAAGGCCAGAAAAGGTGGATCGGTTCCTGCTGCGGCAAGAGCCGGGCGTTCTATTTCAAGAATGATGCTGCTACGGCGAGGACGGCGGTCGATGATACCGCTTATACGCCGGACACCTGTTTTCGCATGATGGATGCTTTCCATAGGGAAGCAGAGACGTTCCGCGAGACCGGCGGCGTGCATCAGGCAGCCATTGCGAAAGACGGGAAGATCGTGAAGGCGTACACGGACATCGGACGGCATAACGCCCTCGACAAACTTTACGGGTACCTCCTGATGGAGCGAATGGAACACAGGGGACTCGCCGTCCTGTTCAGCGGGCGGATATCTTCGGAAGTGTTATTGAAGGTGTCGAAGATGAGGATTGGTTTCCTTTTGTCCAAATCGGCACCGACGGACCTCGCTCTCCAGCTGGCCGAGGACCTCCATATAACGGCCGTCGGCTTCGTCCGTGGAAGGCGGATGAACGTTTATACACACCCGAGTCGAATCAAAGAATCATCGAAAGGAGGCGTTTCGGTTGAATGAGCACACAGTGGTGACCATCAACGGAACAGAATATTTAGCAGACCCGGAACAAAATTTACTGGATTTGATCAATACGACAGGGGAACAGGTGCCGCAGATCTGCTACAACGAATCCCTCGGACCTATCCAGACGTGTGATACGTGTATCGTCCAGGTGAACGGCGAGCTTACGCGTGCCTGCGGTACAGAAGTCAAGGCAGGTATGAAAGTCCAGACGAAACTACCTCACGTACATAAAGCCCAGAAGGAATCGCTGGACCGGATTCTTGAGAAGCATGAGCTTTACTGCACGGTGTGTGACTATAATAACGGCTCTTGTGAGATTCACAACACGATGGCGGATTTCGGACTGGAGCACCAGTCGCGGCCGTTTCAGCCGACGAGCTATGAGAAGGATGAATCTGGTTCCTTTTACCGGTATGATCCGGATCAGTGTATCTTGTGCGGACGATGTGTAGAAGTCTGCCAGGATGTCCAGGTCAATGAAACCCTTACCATCGACTGGGACAGGAAAGAACCACGCGTCATCTGGGATAATGATGTTCCGATCGATCAGTCTTCCTGCGTCAACTGTGGACAGTGTTCGACTGTTTGTCCGTGTAACGCAATGATGGAGAAGGGCATGGAGGGCGAAGCCGGTTTTCTTACGGATACCGAGCCCGGCATTCTGAAGTCGATGATCCAGCTTACGAAGAAAGTGGAGACGGGGTACGGTCCGCTCTTTGCCGTATCCGATTCGGAAGCAGCGATGCGTGAGGACCGGATCGACAAGACGAAGACCGTCTGTACGTACTGCGGGGTAGGCTGCTCGTTTGACGTATGGACGAAGGGCCGCCAGATTCTTAAAGTGGAACCGAACGCCCAGTCTCCGGCAAACGGAATTTCCTCCTGTGTCAAAGGGAAGTTCGGCTGGGACTATGTCAACAGTGATGAGCGTCTGACCAAGCCGCTGGTCCGTCGCGGCGATCAATTCGAGGAAGTGGAATGGGAAGAAGCGATCGACTTCATCGGGGACCGGATGGAGAAGATCAAAGCGGAAAAAGGGGCCGATCACCTCGCATTCATTTCCTCGTCCAAAGCGACCAATGAAGAATCGTACTTGATGCAGAAACTGGCACGCCAGGTCATCGGGACGAATAACGTCGATAACTGTTCCCGCTACTGTCAGGCACCGGCGACGAAAGGCTTGTTCCGGACGGTCGGCTACGGCGGCGATTCAGGATCCATCGATGATATAGCGAAAAGTAAGCTCGTCATTACTATCGGTTCGAACACGGCAGAATCCCACCCGGTGCTCGCTTCCCGTATCAAGCGTTCCCAGAAGCTTTTCGACCAGAAGCTTTTCGTCTTCGATCTCCGTAAGCATGAAATGGCGAAACGGGCGGACCGCTTTTACCGTCCGAAAGCGGGAACGGATCTTGTCTGGCTTTCCGCCGTGACGAAGTATATTCTCGATCAGGGCTGGCAGGACGAAAAGTTTCTGGATCAGTGGGTGAACGGGTTTGAGGAGTATCGGGAGAGCCTGGAGCCGTTTACGCTTGCATATGCCAGTGACTTGACCGGTATTCCAGTATCCGAGCTCAAAGATGTCGCTAAGGAGATCGCTGAATCAGAATCTGTCGTCATATGCTGGGCAATGGGTGTGACGCAGCATATGCTCGGAAGTGACACGAGTACGGCAATCAGTAACCTGCTTCTTATTACAGGGAACTATGGACGTCCCGGCGTTGGCGCTTATCCGCTGCGCGGGCATAACAATGTCCAAGGATGCAGTGATTTCGGCAGTATGCCTGACTTCTTCCCGGGGTACGAGAAGACAACAGACGACGAAGCAAGGGCCAGATATGAGAAAGCATGGGGCGTCTCTATTCCGAAGGACCCGGGGATGGACAACCATGAAATGATCGAGTCGATCCATGCAGGGGACTTATCTGCCATGTATGTCATGGGAGAAGATACCGGCGTCGTCGATGCGAACATCAATTATGTCACAAGTGCCTTTGAGAAGCTTGACCTCTTCATCGTACAGGACCTATTCCTGACGAAAACGGCAGAATATGCCGATGTTGTTCTTCCTGCTTCCCCGAGTCTGGAGAAGGAAGGGACGTTTACGAATACCGAACGGAGAATCCAGAGGCTCTACAACAGCTTTGATCCGCTGGAAGGAACGAAGCCGGACTGGCAGATCATCCAGCTGATTGCCAAGCGGCTCGGCTATGACTGGAATTATAGTCACCCGGGAGAAATCATGGCAGAAGCGGCAGGACTTGCCCCGTTGTTTGCGGGCGTAAGCTATGATCGCCTCGAAGGGTATCAGTCGCTGCAGTGGCCGGTAGCCGAAGACGGAAGTGATCAGCCTGTCTTGTTCCTCGACGGTTTTCCATTCGACGATAAGAAGGCGAAGCTGTATCCTCTCTCGTATGAATTGATGTACGACACGGATGAGCAGTACGACCTTCACGTCAACAACGGCCGCCTGTTGGAACATTTCCACGAAGGGAATATGACCTATAAGTCAGAGGGTATCCGGCGCAAGACACCGAACGCCTTCATCGAAATCTCTCCGGAACTTGCAAAAGAGCGTGGTATTGAAGAAGGAGCGGAAGTGAAGCTGATATCGGAGGCGGGGGAAGCGACCGGGGTCGTCACCGTTACCGACCGCGTCCGCGGCAAGGAAATCTTCCTGCCTTTGAATGATAACGGGAAATCAGCGGTCAATTATTTGACGGACAACCGTGTCGACAAGGACAGCAATACCCCGGCATATAAGGAGATAGCGGTCAAAATGAAAGTGCTGAAGAAGAAAGGGAAATCACCGATTCCTTCCAACAATCACCGAAGAGGCGATCCAGTACCACAGATCAGTGTACAGGTGAAGAAAAAATGGCAGCGGGAAGATTATGTATTCCCGGGCAGTCAGGGGGAACGATGAATGGCGAAGGCGATCACGAATATTAAGCGGATGGAAATATCCCGGGATACGCAGATCGAAAAAGATGTTCAGGAAGTCAGGGAAGCGGTCGCTGACAATAAGGATGCCATCCTGAAAGGCATCCGCCTGCTCCGGACGCTTGATGAGGAAGGGACACTGGATACAGCGACGGCCTTCTTGAAGGCGAAAGACGAGGCGCTTGCCAATGTGGTGAAGGAAATTGATAAAGACCAGTATGAACCTTTACTGAACAACATCCCAGAGCTCATCTTTCTGCTTGGAGATTTGAACGTATCCGGCCTGCGCGACCTTTCTTCCCGGTTAAATAACGGGATTGAACAGATGGAGGGGGAAGGATACAAAGAAAAAACGTCGATCCTCGACCTTGCCAAAGTGCTGAAAGATCCGGAAATCAACCGCAGCATCACGATGCTCCTAGCCTTTCTGAAAGGGATGGGGAAATAGATAAAAAGAACAAAAGAAGAGGAATAAGAAAAGAAACGGGTCTGCATAGACCCGTTTCTTTCAGCTTGTTGAAGAAGTGCTTTTCATAAGGAGAGGGCGGGATCCGGGGAATCGAGCGCTTTCTACGGGCAGACCGGTGAGCCTCCCCAGCTATAGAGATAATGAATACAAAAAACCTAATCCTCTTCGAATACCAGGGATTAGGCTTATCGCATCAGTTATTGTTCTTACAATGTGGTAATAATCGGCCCTTCCTCGGTAAGAATGACCGTATGTTCATATTGAGCGACAAAGCTTTCGTTAGTTAGGAGTGTCCATCCATCTACTGATTGGAAGACTTCCTCTTCGAATGTAGAGATCATAGGTTCAAAGGCAATGACCATACCTTCTACTAACATTTCATCATCCCATGGGGTATCATAGTTGAAAATGTGTTTCGGTTCTTCATGAATCGAACGCCCAACACCGTGTCCGGTAAGGTTTTTAATGACTGTGAAGCCGTGATGCTTAGCTACATCGTGTGAAGCTTTTCCGATTGCACTTTTCTTAGAACCCGGCTGTGCTTTCTTTATTCCGGCTTCGAAAGCTTCTTTAGCTACGTCACATATTTTCTGTAAAATTGCTTCTCCTTCCCCTACGACGAAAGATACTCCAGTATCTGCAAAATATCCGTTTTTTGAACCTGAAACATCTATATTTACTATGTCCCCTTCTTGAATGATCCGTTTTCTCTTTGGAATCCCGTGCGCTACTTCTTCATTGATGCTAATGCATGTATATCCCGGGAAATTGTATTCTCCTTTAGGGGCGGATTGAGCTCCTGCTTTTTCGAACATCTCTCTTGCAATTTCGTCCAGTTCTTTTGTAGTGATTCCAGGTTCTGTCCTATGGACCAACTCATCTCGAATGGTCCCGCATATTTCCCCAATTACTTTCAATCCAACGAAATCCGCTTTGTCTTTTGCAACCATAGGTATTCTCCTTTTCAAAGTATTTTATGAATAATATCCCCTTTAGTTCTTAACCAATGGGTGGAAAATATGATTTCAGTGCTGGTATGACCCTGCCTCTAATCACTTTTAGGAAATCGTGCAGGAGGTGGCTTCTGGAGGGTGTGCTTATATTTCCAGGAAGAACCATACAATCATGATGACTTGAATTACGATTTTCGCCACGGTGCCGCCTAGGAACCCGAATAGAGAGCCGACGGCCGCCTTGAATGCCTCCTCTGCAGCTCTTTTCTGGATGAGCTCTACGACAATGACGGCCAGGAACGGCACAATCAGGATGCCGAACGGGGGGATGATGAAAGAACCGACAATGACACCGACAGCTGCCGCCCGTTCTCCCCATTTGCTGCCTCCGTATTTCTTGACGAAGTAGCTGTTGGCGATGATATCAGAAACAATCAACAGAACGGTCAAGATGACCATGCCGATCCAGAAGAAGATCGATAAGGCTCCTCCGTTCAAAAAGAAATAGTAAGCGAGAAATCCGATCCACAAGACGAGCGGTCCGGGAATGATCGGAAAAATAATGCTTGCAAAGCTCGCGATGAAACACGCGATGATAATTACCCAAATCAATACATCCATCGTTCATTTCCTCCTAAATTTTCTTTCGTACATTTACTTTACGATAAACAAACGGTTCGGTTTCAGCAACGGTTCATTTAAAAAAGCCGGGTCTCAGAGGAGCCCGACTTCTGTCCTTTATTTCATACCAAGTTCCTGACGATCAGGTGGGGCCATAAACTCCGGTCCGACGGGGTCTTTGACATGTTTCAGCAGAATCTCATCGATGTCCTGCAGCGTCTCCTGATCGATTTCAAAATGGCTCACTTCCTGAACAGGGTCCAGTTGGTCCGGTCTCCGTCCTCCCATGAGGGCGATGCCGGATCCGGGCTGGTCGAGTACCCAGCGGAGAGCGAGATGAAGGACGTTCTTGCCGAAACGATCCTTCGCCAATTGGTCCAGTTCGTGCACGGCATCCAGATATTGTTTGAAGCGCGGCTGCTGGAATTTCGGATCGTTGTTACGGAGGTCATCGCCTTTGAACTCCCTGTCAGCGGTCATTTTACCGGAGAGAAGTCCGCGGCACAGTGATCCGTAGGTTATGGATGTCAGGTCATGTTCCTGAACGTAAGGGAGCGTTTTAGATTCAATGTCCCTCTCGAACAGGTTGTACGGCGGCTGCAGGGTATGCAGGGGAGCCGCTTCCCGGAACGTATCCATCTGCTCTGGAGAAAAGTTGCTTACCCCGATGGCGCGGATTTTTCCTTGTTTATATAAATAATTAAGCGCTTCGGCCGTCTCGTGGATCGGTGTCATAGGATCCGGCCAGTGCACTTGGTAAACATCGATATAATCGGTTTGCAGACGGCGGAGGGAATCCTCCACTTCCTGATGGATCCGTTCTTTGCTGGCGTTACGGAACGCCTGGTCCTCTTTCCATTCGATGCCGACTTTCGTAGCGAGGAGAATATCCTCCCTGTTTCCATATTCTTTGACGGCTTTTCCTACGAGTTCCTCGGAATGACCGAAGCCGTATGCAGGAGCTGTATCAATGAAGTTAATCCCATGATCCAGCGCTTTATGGATGGTATCAATAGACTGTTTCTCGTCGGTACCACCCCACATCCAGCCGCCGATCGCCCATGTTCCAAGACCGATTCGGCTTGCTTCCATAGAAGTATTGCTGATATTTATTTTTTCCATAATCATAAGCACCTCCAAGTCGAGCATATGGGTGTAGTTTACCCGAATGGTCAATCTAGTAATCATAAGTTCTCGCATTCTTCCGGAACAAGTAAGGTATAATAGGAGAAAAGGGGGATGAGTGCAGTGGAGACGGTAAGGAAATGGGACGACCATCAACCACGCAGGAAAAGATGGAAGAAGGTGACGCTGTGGACCGCGGGGGTTATCGTTTTATTAGTCGTTTCGGCGCTTATTTTTGTAAACGTTTACATAAACCGCAGCCTGCCGCAGGTCAGCGGGGAAAAGCAGCTGGACGGTTTGGAGGGACAGGTGACCATCACAAGGGATGCGGACGGGATTCCTCATATAAAAGCGGAGAATACAGCGGATCTATTCCGGGCCCAAGGGTACGTGCAGGCTCAGGACCGCCTGTTTCAAATGGAGCTTGCTCGCAGGCAGGCATCGGGAAGGTTGAGCGAAGTCGTCGGGGAAGCGACGGTGGATCAGGATCGTTATTTCCGGACACTGGGTCTGCGCCGGGCGGCAGAAAAGTCGCTGGAGGTCTATTCAGAGGAGACGATCCGTGATCTGCAGGCTTTTGCAGATGGGGTCAATACGTTTATGGAAGAAGAGCCGCTCCCGCCGGAATTTGCAATGATGGGCATAGAACCGGAGCCTTGGACACCGCTTGATTCCATCACGATCGGCAAGTATATGGCCTTTGATTTAGGCGGGCACTGGGAGCGGCAGGCGTTCCATGCCTATCTTCTGCAGAACTTCGATGAAGAAGAGGCGTACGAGCTGTTTTCATCCTACCCGGAAGATGCGCCGACCGTCCTGACAGCAGTGGATATGGAAGATAGCTTTGCACAGGCAGTCATTCCGGAGCCGTTCAATGGCAGCAACAACTGGGTCGTGAGCGGGGAGCGGACGGAATCGGGCGCACCGATGCTTGCGGACGATCCGCATCTTGGGATCGCCACACCATCGATTTGGTACCAGATGCAGCTGGAGGCTCCTGATTACCAGGTTTCGGGCGTTATTTTCGCGGGAGTGCCGGGGGTCATCCTCGGTCATAATGCAGATATCGCATGGGGGGTAACCAACGTCGGTCCTGACGTGCAGCAGCTTTACGCAGAAAAGCGTAATCCGGACGATCCTACGCAGTTCGAATTCGAAGGGGAGTGGGAGCAGGCGGAGGTGATCGCTGAACCGATTGAGGTCAAAGATGGAGACACGGTCGAATTAGAGGTGCTCGAAACGCGTCACGGACCGGTCATCAGCGAATTTGCCGAAGAGACGGGCAAGGATGAGGTGCTTTCCCTGAGGTGGACGGCGCTCGATCCGACAACGGAGCTGGAAGCGGTCATGGAGATCAACCGGGCGGATGATTGGTCTTCTTTTGAAAAAGGGTTGGAGAAGTTCCTCGCCCCTGCTCAAAATTTCGTGTTTGCCGATAAAGATGGAACGATCGCCTATAAAGCGAACGGCCGCATTCCGATCTATGAAAATCCGGATGACGCGCTGCTGCCGCTCCCGGGTTGGAAGAAGGAAACGGAGTGGAAAGGATTCATTCCTTTCGACGAGCTGCCGACTTCTGTCAATCCGGAAGAGGGCTTTATTGCGACAGCCAATAACAAAATTACAAACGACGATTATCCCTATCATATCAGTCACAACTGGGCACAGCCTTATCGATATGAGCGGATCGCTGAAATGATTCAGGCGGAGGATGATATGACGCCGGAGGATTTTCAGGCGATGCAGATGGATGTGAAGAACCTGCAGGCGGAAGAGTTCCTCGGCTATATGACGGAAACGATGAATGGGGATTGGAACGACATCGAACAAGAGAGCCTCGCCCTCATGAAGGACTGGAATTTGGAAGACGATGCCGGACTTGCTCAGCCGCTCATTTTTCACCATTGGATGTTAACGATGCAGGACGTGTTGTATAAGGATATTTCAAAAGACATGCGTGGACTGTTCGGCGGATCTGCGCAGACAACGGACGAACTGCTTCGCATGGTCCAGGATGGGGAAGAGTCCCTTTGGATGGAAAAGGCCGGCGGGGTGGAAGAAGTATTGGAGTCGTCGTTCCGAAAGACGGTCACGGAACTGACGGAAATGTATGGGGAGGATCCTTCCGCCTGGACGTGGGGGGACGGGCACGCGGTTGAATTCACGCATCCGCTTTCCAGCATCGGCTTTCTCGAACGCTTCCTGAACCCCGGCGACCCGGAGCCTGTCAGCGGAAGCCGCGTAACGGTCAGGGCTGCAGGGTTCAACGATGACGGGATCGTCAATCATGGTGCCTCGTGGCGGTTTGTCATCGATATGGAAGATCCAACAGAAGCCTACCACGTCGTTGGTCCCGGTCAGTCGGGTCACTTTCGGAGCGACTGGTACCACGACCAGATGATGGATTGGGTGGAAGGCGGATACCATAAGACGAGTATGACCGATTACGAAGGGGAAACGTTGACTCTGACTCCATAAACAAATCTTTTGATTTCCCGTGGGCAGGAGGCGTATAGTTTTCTATAAATCCTTCCTTCGTGGAGGAGTCTTGATAGTTGTGAAAAGGAGGAGATCCCATGTACATCATTCATGCAACCCTTGAGGTGGATCCACAGAAAAACCGGAATTCCTGGAGGCGACAAGAGCGCTTATGGAAGGTTCCCGTGAAGAAGAAGGCAACGTGTCCTATAATCTCATGAAAGACACAGAAAAAGAAAACGTCTATCAGATGATTGAAATTTGGAAAGATGCCGCCGCTATGGAGGAGCACAATAAATCCTCCCATCTGCAGAACTTCGTCAAAAAAGCGAAGGAACTGCTGACTGCACCGATGGATTTGAATATTTATGAAGGAAACAAGGTAGAGAAATAAACCGAATCCCCTGTGCGGCTCGCTGCATGGGGGTTTTTCTATGAAACCTTGACGAGACTTCCCGTTCTTCCTCTATAATGAAGGAAGGGAGGATCGTTTTTTATGAGTTTTGCACGAACATTCAGTTACTTATTCTGTTTCCTTGTCTTGTGGAGTATGCTTTCTATTTATGATTACATGGCTGGAGATTCGATTCTATGGGAGGAGAACGTGAAAGCTTCCATCGTCGTCATAGTTTTTTATTCGCTGCTTTATCACTTGCTGCAGACGTTGAAGCGTTCCAAAACAGGAGGAGAGCGCTTATGAACATAGGACCGGTCAATCATTATTTGTTTTCTGTCGCCGATTTGGACCGCTCGATCACTTTTTACCGGGAGGTTTTCCAAGCGAAGTTACTCGTGAAGGGGAGGACGACGGCTTATTTGGATTTGAACGGAATGTGGCTTGCTTTGAATGAGGAAAAGGATATTCCGCGGGAAGAGATTCATCAGTCCTATACCCATATCGCGTTTACGATTGCAGAAGAGGAAGTGGAGTCCGCATATGAGGAGCTTCTTGAACTCGGTGTCCCCATACTAAGCGGCAGGCCGAGGGACACACGGGACGGCAGCTCGATCTATTTCACAGATCCCGACGGGCATAAGTTCGAACTCCACACCGGTACGCTCGAAAAGCGGCTCGCGTATTATAAAGCGGCGATGCCCCATATGAAATTTTATACATAAGATAAAAAGAAGAAGGTGGGCCCAGCAATCTGGTTCCACCTTCTTTTTTTTGGAGGAAGAGAGGTCGGCTGCTTCTTCCTACACCTCTACTTCTGCTGTATTTTTCGCAGAGGCTCCCTGCGGTGCGTCGTACGTCACATACGTGCCGGCGATGAAATCATGAACAGCTCGCTTATCGTCCCTCATCCCGACCATGAAAGCACTGACAATCAGGGCGATGCCCAAGGTCACGACATACACGAGTCCTGCTACCACTTCCCTCAACAGCATGGTGCCGAGCGAGACTTCGCTGCCATCTGCTTTCACTACCCGCATGCCGCCTGTGATTCGCTTTCCAATCGTGTATCCCGACCATATTGTCGGAACCAGAACCCAATAAAGCAGACCGATGACGTTGGTCGGACGATACTCATCCGTGGAGGTGAAGCTGCCATAGATGAGCCAGGAGACCAGACTGATGACAAGGAACAGAATCAACCCATCCAGAAGTCTCGCCCCGACCCTCACCCAAAAACCAGCAGGATTACTCATGGACTACCACTCCTTTATTTAATCCCTTGGTACTATTTACCTTTCCTGTCTAAGGTTAAAACTTTCTTTATTTTAGAAAAAAATGACATAGGCAAAAGCCTTGTATTACAGGCTCATCCACTTATCCTAAGTATTTGTACTCTTGCAAATATGTGGAATTATTGTTAAATTAATTGAAAATTATAAAAATTGACAAAAAAGGGGGAGTCGGGATGAAGTTATACCTTTCCGTTGATATGGAAGGGATCACGGGTATTCCAGATCACACGTTCGTCGATTCGTCGAAGCACAATTACGAACGGGCAAGAAAAATAATGACGGAAGAAGTCAATTACGTCCTACATACGGCCTATGAAAACGGAGCCACGGAAATTCTCGTCAATGACAGCCATTCCAAAATGAATAATCTGCTCATCGATGACCTGCATCCGGATGTTCTCTTAATTACGGGAGGAGCGAAACCTTACTCGATGGTCGAAGGGCTCGATGAGAGCTTCGACGGAGCGATGTTCATCGGCTACCATGCACGCGCAGCCATGAAAGGGGTACTGTCCCACTCCATGACCTTCGGGGTCCGTAACTTTTACGTGGACGAGAGGGCGGTGGGGGAACTCGGCTTCAATGCCTACATGGCAGGTCACTACGGTGTGCCTGTCCTGATGGTCGCAGGGGATGACCAGGCTGCGATGGAAGCGGAAGACCTCCTGCCGAACGTGACGACGGCAGCTGTCAAAGAAACGATCACACGGGCAGCCGTCAAGAGCCTTACTCCGAGAAAAGCGGGAGAACTGCTGCAGCAGAAAACGAAAGAAGCGATACATAACCGATCCAACGTTCCACCTTTACGAGCGTCGGAAAGTCCGGCGCTCGCCATTGAATTCATGAATTATGGACAAGCCGAGTGGGCGGCCATGATGCCGGGGGCCGTTCTGGCATCCGATTCGACGACCGTCCACTTTCAAGCCCGGGATATCAAGGAAGCCTATCAGGCGATGCTCGTCATGACAGACCTCGCTATGCGGGCCACATCAAGCTAGGAGGGGACAGCTGTGTTTACCTATATTTTGAAACGCTTCGCCTATATGGTCGTGACGGTGTTCATCATCGCCACGCTCACGTTTTTCCTGATGAATGCCATTCCGGGGTCTCCACTTAACGAAGAGCGGACGACGAATGCAGCCGTCCAGCAGAACCTGGAGGAGTTCTACCACCTCGATGAACCACTTGCCGTCCAGTATGTTCTCTATTTGAAATCGATCGTGACGCTTGATTTCGGTCCATCGATCAAGCAGCCGAATGATTCGGTGAACTCGCTGCTGAGCAGAGGTTTTCCGATTTCTGCAGAGCTCGGGATATGGACGATATTGATTGCCGTCGTATCCGGAATCGTCCTCGGTGTGCTGGCCGCGCTTAAACATAACGGCGTCATTGATTACTTGGCGATGACACTCGCCGTTCTTGGGATCTCCATTCCAAACTTCGTACTTGCGACCTTCCTGATCCAGCAGCTGGCGGTCAATGCAGGACTTCTGCCTGCGGCGACGTGGAGTTCGCCCCAGCACATGATTCTTCCGATCATTGCACTTGCGACCGGTCCGATGGCAATTATCGCCCGTTTGACCAGATCGAGCATGCTGGAGACGCTGACGCAGGATTATATTAAGACGGCCAGGGCAAAAGGATTGTCGCCTTTCAAAGTCGTCGTGAAGCATGCGTTAAGGAATGCGCTCATGCCCGTTGTAACCATACTCGGGACGCTGCTTGCCGGTATCTTAACCGGGACGTTCGTCATCGAGAAGATCTTTGCCATCCCGGGGATGGGCAAATATTTCGTCGAAGGAATCAACCAGCGGGATTATCCAGTCATCATGGGAACGACGGTCTTCTACAGCGCATTTCTCGTTTTCATGCTGTTCCTTGTAGACATCGCCTACGGAATACTCGATCCTCGAATCAAATTACATAAAGAAGGGGGCCGATGACGGAATGCCGGCTTTAGAGAAAGAACACACAAACAACCACCACTCATCGATCCCCGATGAATGGTTCCGTCCGAAGGAGAAGGACTTGGAAGAGGCAGAATCGGTCGTCCGGCCGTCTCTGTCCTACTGGGCCGATGCCTGGCGGAGACTCAGACAGAACAAGCTTGCCATGTTCGGACTCGTTTTCCTTGTGCTGCTCGGCATCATGGCGGTGATCGGTCCATGGATTTCCCCGCACAGCGTGTCGGAGACGCAGCTGGCCAACCAAAACCAGGCGCCTTCTGCGAGCCACTGGTTCGGCACGGATGAACTCGGCCGGGACGTCTTCACTCGTACATGGTACGGGGCGAGAATTTCCTTATTCGTCGGTCTCATGGCGGCCCTGATCGATTTCTTCATCGGCGTCGCCTACGGAGGGATTTCCGGGTATAAGGGCGGCCGCACGGATAACGTGATGATGCGGATCATTGAAATCCTCTACGGTCTTCCTTATCTGCTTGTCGTTATCCTGCTGCTCGTCGTGATGGGTCCAAGTCTTTTGACCATCATCATCGCACTCACCGTCACCGGCTGGGTAGGGATGGCGAGGATTGTCCGCGGACAGGTCCTGCAGTTGAAACACAATGAATTTGTCATGGCATCCCAGTCGTTCGGAGCGAAGACGAAGCGGATCATCCGGAAGAACCTGCTTCCGAACACGATGGGTCCGATCATCGTACAGATGACGCTGACAGTTCCATCCGCGATCTTCGCGGAAGCCTTTCTCAGCTTCCTCGGACTCGGCATTCAGTCGCCGTACGCGAGCTGGGGAATGATGGCGAACGACGCGCTGGGAGTCATTCTTTCCGGAGACTGGTGGCGCCTGTTCTTCCCGGCGTTCTTCATATCTGCAACGATGTTCGCGTTTAACGTACTCGGAGACGGGCTGCAGGACGCCCTCGATCCAAGACTTAGGAGGTAGAAGATGGAGAAGATATTGGACATCCGCGACCTCCACGTCTCCTTCACCACATTCGGTGGTGAAGTGCAGGCGGTTCGAGGCGTGAATTTAGAATTGTATCAGGGGGAGACGCTCGCGATCGTCGGCGAATCCGGCTGCGGCAAGAGTGTCACGGCAAACAGCATTATGCGGCTCATTCCGGAACCTCCGGGATGGATCAAACAGGGGTCGATTTTGTTCAAGGGACAGGACATGACGAAGCTGTCCCAGAAGCAGATCCGCAGCATCCGCGGGGTCGACATATCGATGATCTTCCAGGATCCGATGACAGCGCTGAACCCCACGCTCACGGTTGGAGATCAATTGACGGAAGGATTGAAGCAGCACAGAAAGATATCGAATAAAGAAGCGAAGGCACAGGCCGTTTCCATGCTCAACCTTGTCGGTATTCCGAACCCGGATGAGCGGATGAAGCAGTATCCCCACCAATTCAGCGGTGGGATGAGACAGCGGATCGTCATTGCCATGGCACTGATCTGTGAACCGGAGCTGTTGATTGCGGATGAGCCGACGACGGCACTCGATGTGACGATCCAGGCCCAGATTCTTCAGCTGTTCCGCAAGATTCAGAAGGAGACGGGAGTGTCGATCATTTTGATCACCCATGATCTCGGTGTCGTTGCGAAAATCGCCGACAGGATCGCGGTCATGTATGCCGGGAAGGTCGTTGAGACGGGGACGAGGCGGGAAATATTCTATACACCGAATCATCCTTATACGAAAGGCTTGCTGCACTCGGTCCCGCGTCTCGATCAAAAAGGAGAGAAATTGATTCCGATCGAAGGCACTCCGCCGGATCTTTTCGCTCCACCGGAAGGGTGCCCGTTCACGGCCCGCTGTCCGGCAGCGATGGAAGTATGCGGCAGAGTCCAGCCGGTTCACACCGAGCTTAGTACCACCCACGCAGTCGAATGCTGGCTGCAGGATGAACGGGCTCGCACTTATATGGCAACAATAAAAGGATCATAAAAAAGAGGGGGAGCACGTATGAAAAAGTGGTTGACGTTAATCATGGGGATTGTACTTGTCGCGATGCTGGCGGCTTGTACGGCAAATGAGAGTTCTAGTGAAGGATCAGATGAAGGGGACGGCTCGGAGGAGAGTGGTACGAAGACGCTTCTCATCAATAACGGGGAAGAGCCGACGTCGTTCGACCCGCCGATGGGCTTTGATAACTTGTCCTGGAATGCCTTGAACAACTTGATGGAAGGTATGACCCGTCTGGGTAAAGATCATTCTCCACAGCCTGCAACGGCAGAGGAATGGGAAGTGTCGGAAGACGGAAAAGTGTACACGTTTAAAATCCGTGATGATGCGGCATGGTCCAACGGCGATGACGTGACGGCAGGGGATTTTGAGTACGCCTGGAAGCGTCTGCTGGATCCGGAAACGGCTTCACCAGCTGCGTTCCTCGGTTACTTCATTGAAGGTGGAGAAGCATTCAACACAGGGGATGGAACAGCGGATGACGTCATGGTGGAAGCGGTCAGCGATATAGAGTTGAAAGTGACGCTGAAAGCACCGACCGGCTACTTCCTTCACGTCATCTCCAATCCGGCATTCTTCCCGATCAATCAGTCGGTGGCAGAAGAGAATCCGGAATGGTACACCGAAGCGGACAGCTTCGTCGGTAACGGACCATTCACGCTTGATCAATGGAAGCATGACAGCGAAATGGTCTTTAAGAAGAGTGAAAACTACTGGGATAACGAAACCGTTCAATTGGATGAAGTCAAATGGTCCATGGTTCCTGATGAGAATACGGAATATCAGATGTATAAGAGCGGCGAGCTCGACACGTCCTACATCCCGGCAGAGCTTGCTGATGAGTTGATGGATAGTGAAGAAGTCAACATCACGGATCAGGCGGGAACGTATTTCTACCGTTTCAACGTCAATGAAGAGCCGTTCCAGAATAAAAAGATCAGACAGGCGTTCGCCATGGCTGTGAACCAGCAGGACATCGTCGATTATGTTACGAAGAACGGCGAAGAGCCGGCATACGGCTTCGTGTCCTACGGATTTGAAGGGCCGTCCGGGGATGATTTCCGTGAGCATAACGGCGACCTGATCGAATTCAATGCAGAGGAAGCGAAGAAATTACTGGAAGAGGGAATGGAAGAAGAAGGTTATGATGAACTTCCTGCTGTCACACTTTCCTACAATACAAGTGAAGATCATAAGAAAGTAGCGGAAACCATCCAACAAATGTTCAAGGAAAATCTGGATGTCGATGTGACCCTTGAAAATGCGGAATGGAACGTGTTCCTGGAAGCGCAGAAGAACTTGGAGCACCAGCTTTCCAGAAGTTCCTTCCTTGCTGACTATGCAGACCCGATCAACTTCCTGGAGAGCTTCATCTCCGACTCCTCCATGAACCGGACCGGCTGGTCAAATGAAGAGTACGATCAGTTGATTGCCGATGCGAAAGCGGAGACGGATGAAGCGAAGCGCTGGGAGCTGATGTATGAAGCAGAGAAAGTGCTGTTCGAAGAAATGCCGATCTTCCCGATTCACTTCTACAACCAAGTGCTGCTGGAGAAAGATTCCGTTTCAGATATCGTCCGTCACCCGGTCGGATATCTTGAATTGAAATGGGCAGATAAGAAGTAAGGATCAACGAAAAGAGGCAGCCGTTTTCCGTCACGGAAAGACTGCCTCTTTTTCTTTTACATAACCGGTATGTTTATAGAAAGGAAGGGTGAGAGATTTGAAGATAGCCTCCATAGACACCTACCCGATAGCTGTTCCGCTTCATAAACCGTTCAAGACGGCGCTCCGGACCGTGACGGTTGCACAATCCATCTATGTGAAGGTGACGTGCGACAACGGGATCATCGGCTGGGGCGAAGCGCCGCCGACCCACGTCATAACAGGAGAAAGTCTCGTAAGTATCGAGCACACCATCCGCACGATCCTGGCCCCTGTTCTCCTTGGAGAATCCGTGCTTAGCAGAGACACTTTATTTGGAGCACTTCATGCAAGCTGTGTCGGTAATACAAGTGCCAAGGCAGCGGTCGATATCGCGATCCATGACTGTCTCGCCCGCTTCTGCCGCCTTCCCCTTTATCAGTTTCTCGGAGGGGCGAAGCGGATGCTTGAGACCGACTATACGGTCAGCGTCAATGAGCCGGAGGAGATGGCGGACGATGCCGAACGATATATAAAAGACGGTTTCCGCACGCTCAAGGTGAAGGTCGGGAAAGACTCGATCGACAAGGACATAGAAAGGATCCGGGCAATTCGCAGCCGGATCGGGGACGATGCTGCAATCCGCCTTGATGCGAATCAGGGATGGAGTGCGAAAGACGCCATCCGCGCCATCCGGCGGATGGAAGAACTGAAGCTGCCGATCGAACTCGTCGAGCAGCCGGTGAAGGCAGGAGATATCGAAGGACTGAAGCAGGTGACGGACGCAACCCATACGATCGTCATGGCTGATGAAAGCGTCTTTTCACCGGCGGACGCAAAGCGGGTCCTTGAAACAAGAAGTGCCGATATGATCAATATTAAGCTGATGAAATCAGGCGGCATCCATCAAGCATGTAAAATCAACGCCATGGCAGAAAGCTGTGGTATCCCGTGCATGGTCGGTTCAATGATTGAAACGAAGCTCGGGATCACGGCTGCCGCCCATTTTGCCGCTGGATTGAATAATGTAACCAAGGTCGATTTCGATGCACCGCTCATGCTGACGGGAGATCCAATCGTCGGTGGTGTCGTGTACAACCGTGCCGTTATGACTATGCCCGATGAACCAGGGCTTGGAATCGATGAGGTGCGGTTCCAGGAACACGTCCTATCATAGAGAAGAAAAGGGGGAAGACAAGATGAATCAACAGGAGAGAATCTGGATCGTCTCGGCACCGGTCGCAACGGTATGGACATCACCGGAGTCCCCGCGAACGATCGACGAACAGGGATTAGAGCGCACGTTTTCTGTGAAGAAGTGGCTGGAGGAGTTGGATGACCCGGCGAAGCATGCCATGTGTGACGATAACCTCGTCCAATCCCAGCTGCTTTACGGTGAACGTGTCCTTGTCGATGAGGTGGAGGGTGACTGGGCGAAGGTTGTCATTCCGAGTCAGCCTTCGAGCAAGGATGCGCGTGGATATCCAGGCTATGTGCCGTACCGCCAATTGACAGAGGTGCCGGAAGCGGACTGGAAAGGCGTCGATCTGGTCATCGTCCATGCAAAAGCAACTATCCTTTACGACGAGAAAAAACAGCCGCTGTTTGAAATCAGCTTTTTGACCGAGCTTCCTTTCCTGTATGAGGAAGACTCGTTCATCCGGGTCCGACTGGCGGATGGGGAAGGCTATGTAAGCAGAGAAGATGCACGAAGCAAACCGAAGGATATCCGGGAGAGAAGCGGGGCGTCCATCATAAAGACGGCAGAGGCTTTCAAGGGTCTTCCGTATTTCTGGGGCGGAATGAGCGCGTTCGGTTATGACTGCTCCGGTTTCGCCTACAACATGCACAAAGCGCAGGGTCACGTTATTCCGCGTGATGCGTCCGACCAGGCCCTCCATGGCATAGACATCCCGTTGGATCGCGTCGAACCGGGGGATCTATTATTCTTTGCTTATGAAGAAGGAAAAGGCAGGATCCACCACGTCGGTTTCTATTACGGACATGGAAAGATGCTGCATTCCCCGAATATCGGCAAGGCGATTGAAATCATAGATTTGCAGGGTTCTGATTACGAGAAGGAATGGTGCAGAGCAAGAAGGTATGGGACAGAAGAGGGGGCATCTTGATGGACAGAGAAAAAGTGTTGGAAGTGAAACAGTTGAAGAAGCACTTCCATTTAGGAAAAGGGCGGACGTTGAAAGCGGTGGACGGCGTCAGCTTCGATATATACAAAGGCGAAACGTTCGGTCTTGTCGGGGAATCCGGGTGTGGGAAATCGACGACAGGAAGGACGATTATGAATCTCTATGACCGTACGGATGGAGAAGTGCTCTATCAAGGGAAAAGCGTCCACGGGAGAAATCCGAAAGAACAATTCCACCTGAAACGGAACATGCAGATGATCTTTCAGGACCCATATGCTTCCTTAAATCCACGATCGACAGTTGCGGAGATCATAGCCGAACCGATGGAAATCCACGGTCTGTTTTCCAGTGGGCGAGAACGGACGGAGCGGGTCTATGAGCTGTTGGAAGAGGTCGGGCTGAACCGGGATCATGCCAACCGCTATCCGCACGAATTCAGCGGCGGCCAGCGTCAGAGGATTGGAATCGCACGGGCGCTTGCGCTGGATCCGGATATCGTCATCGCAGATGAACCGATATCGGCATTGGATGTGTCTGTTCAAGCCCAGGTCGTCAACCTGCTCGAAAGGCTGCAGGAAGAGAAGGGGCTTACCTATTTATTCATCGCCCACGACCTATCGATGGTCCAGCACATCTCGGACCGGATCGGTGTCATGTATCTTGGTCATCTAGTGGAGCTGACGAGCAGCGATCGTCTGTACGCGAACCCGCTGCACCCCTATACAAAAGGGCTCTTATCTGCGATTCCCATTCCCGATCCGGACCTTGAGGATGCCCGGGAGCAGGTGCTGATCGAGGGGGAAATCCCAAGTCCGATCGATCCACCGAGCGGCTGCGTCTTCCGGACCAGGTGTCCTGTCGCCATGGACATCTGCGCACAGAAGGTACCCGTGTGGCAGGAGGCCGAAGAAGGGCACCAGGTCGCCTGTCATTTGTACGATGAGGAGCACAAGGAGACCGTTCAGGAACAGAGATCGGACCGGAAAGCGTCGACGCTGTCATAGTTCACTTTTTTTCTTTTTTGAAAGGACGGTATAGAGGATGTAAAAGGCGACAGCGATGACACCGATCAGACGGAAGGTCCGATAACCAAAGTCTCCAACCACCAGATCATACATGAGAAATCCGACTAAAACGGCACTACAGATTGCAAACAGCGTGATTTTGGTTGTTCTGCTCACAGTCTACCTCCTTTACTCTTTCTATTTTTTACTATAACCTTTGACAGGAAATGTAAAACGCCCGTGGAGCATCAAGCTCCCGGGCGTTTTTTTTACTATCGTTTCTCCCATTCATTCGTATCAAAATCGAGCGGCTTCTTGTTGATTTTTGCTCCCTCTACGTACCAGCCCCGGTTGTTGACGGCGTTATCTGTTTCATACGTGAAGCGGATAAATTTGGTGTCTTTCGGCAGAGAGAAGTCCTTATGAACCCAATCATCGCTTTCCCCGGTAAATACCTCCAACTCTTCCCAATTCTCGCCGTCCGTCGATCGTTCCAGGCGACCATTGTCATAGGTGTTTTCGATGCGGTACCACGTATCGAAGGAAAGAGTGGCAGCTTTCTTCAAATCGACTTCTGCCGTCATCGATCTGGCCAGCTTGTCGCCATAACCGGCAAACCATCGTTCGGCCTTCTTCGTGGAAGACGCTACCGGTATGGCATCGGCGACCTGTCTGGCGAACGCACGTCTCGTCGGGGAGGTGGATACCGTTTCCCGTGTCGGGTGCACCCGGTTTGTCAACAGGATCGCAATGGTCTGGTTCGCCGGATTGACGACGATCGACGTTCCTGTATAGCCGGTGTGACCGAACGTAGACGGGGAAGAGAGAGCATCCATGAACCAGCCCTGCTGAAGTTCCCATCCGAGCCCGTGGTCATCGCCGGGAAACTGTGGGATCCGGTTTTCCGTGAGCAGCTCGACCGTTTCCGGTTCAAGGATTCTGGTGCCGCCGTATTTCCCTTCCATCAAAAACATATGAGCGAATTTGCCGAGGTCGGAAGCAGTCGAGAAGACGCCTGCATGGCCGGCGACACCGTCCAGGGACCAGGCGCTCTCATCATGCACCTCTCCCCAGACGAGTCCGCGCTCGGTCCACGGCTGGTATTCGGTTGCGGCTATGCGGGCCTTGAGCTGTGCTGGTGGATTGTACATCGTGTCGTTCATTTGAAGCGGTCCGGTTATTTCCTGTTTGACGAAGGTGTCGAGACGCATGCCGGACAGACGTTCAATTAGTGCGCCGAGCGTGATCATGTTGAGGTCGCTGTACGTGTATGTAGATCCCGGGGCATTTTCAAGCGGGTATTGGAGCACGTGCTGGATCCGGTCGTCCCGGTCTCCGTCGACTTGGTATAGGGGAATCCATGGTGTGAATCCGGAGGTGTGGGTCATCAACTGCTCAATCGTCACGTCTTCTTTGCCGTTGGCAGCGAATTCCGGCAGATACTTGGCGACGGGGTCATCCAATTTGAACTTCCCGTCTTCATACAGCTTCATGGCGGCGGTCGTCGTGAAGATTTTGCTGATGGAGGCGAGGTCGAAAATGGTATGCTCCGTCATTTTGATCGGACTTTTTATTTCTGTGAAGGCATCATCCTTATACCGGACAGCGTAGCCGTAGGCTTCCTGCTGAACAATGTGGCCCCGGCGGGCGACGAAGGTTACAGCACCCGGCATCACCTGATCGGCTATCGCCTGCTCGATCAACGGATCGATTGCTTTCAGCGGTCCGCTTCTCATACCAGCTCCGCGGATAGAACCGGGATGCAGGACGGGAGAGGAAGGAAGCGGATGGTCCCACGAAGATGCCGGGAAAGACGGGCGGTGGACAGAGGCATGCGGGTTTTCTTTTTTCTCCATCTCGATCGACGGACCTTCGACCGCTTCAAGCGTGGAGCCGGGCATCATAGCTGCGCCCATGGCAGTGACGAGGACGAGTGACATCGTTCTTCTTTTCATACGATCCCTCCTGTTTTTTCCATCTTCTTCTTAATCATAGGGGCAGGAGTCGACAAAGTCCATGACGCGTACGTCACGAAAACGACAAATTAATGTTTGGAAATATAACCATTTTCTTCTTTAAGTAACAGGTCTTTTTTCCTAATTGTCAGAAAAAAAGCAGTGCTTGCAAAAGGAGAGAGAATGCGGTCGTAACAGGGATTGTAGAGGATATTTCTTCATCTCACCAACTGATAATAGTTCTCAACTACCGTTGACATTGAAAATCATTATCAATTACGATATCGGTAGGTTAACGAACAGAAGAGACAAGGAGCTGAATGAAATGAGTATCCAAACAAAAAAATCCAATAAACAATTATTAGATCAGCAGGAACGAAGAGAATCCAATGCGCGCTCTTATCCGCGCCGTATTCCATTAGCCATCCGGGAAGCGGAAGGCATCTACATAACCGACGTCGAAGGGAAGCGCTACATCGACTGTCTTGCCGGTGCCGGTACGCTAGCCCTCGGTCACAACCATCCGGTCGTCATCGAAGCGATGGAGAAGGTCCTTCGTGACCGCCTGCCGCTTCACACGCTTGATATTACGACAGAAGTAAAAGAAAGCTTCGTCGACGAACTGTTCGACAGCCTCCCGGACGGCTTCCGGGAGCGGGCGAAGGTACAGTTCTGCGGACCTACAGGAGGAGATGCCATCGAAGCAGCGCTGAAGCTTGCAAAGACGGCGACAGGAAGACAGAGCATCCTGACCTTCCAGGGCGGCTATCACGGAGCGACGCATGGAACGATGTCCATAAGCGGCAACCTTGCTCCGAAGCGGCATGTACAGGGATTGATGCCGGATACCCACTTCCTGCCGTATCCATACGAGTACCGCTGCCCGTTCGGTAAAGGCGGGGACGAGGGACAGGCGCTGAGCGCCACCTATATCGAACAGCTGCTGGACGATCCGGAGAGCGGCATTCTTCCCCCGGCAGCGATGATCTTCGAAACGGTCCAGGGCGAAGGGGGAGCTATCCCTGCTCCGATTGAATGGCTAAAGGAAATGCGCCGGATTACGAAGGAGCGGGGGATTCCATTGATCATCGACGAAGTCCAGACAGGGATCGGCCGCACAGGGCGACTGTTCTCCTTCGAGCATGCCGGCATCGTCCCGGACGCCTTCGTTCTATCGAAAGCGATCGGCGGCAGCCTGCCGTTATCCGTCGTCGTGTACGACAGGGAGCTGGACGCATGGGAACCGGGCGCCCATATCGGGACGTTCCGAGGCAACCAGATGGCGATGGCCGCCGGAACAGCGACATTGAAATACGTGAAAGAGCAGCGTTTATCGGAACATGCGGAAAAAATGGGTGCGAAGCTGATGAAAGCATTGAAAGACATGCAGCGTGATTTCCCGGCGATCGGCGATGTCCGCGGGAGAGGATTGATGATCGGAATGGAAATGGTCGACCCGGAAGGAAAAGCATCGATCCAGGGCAGCCTGCCGGCAGACGCGGCAGTCGCAAGCCGTATTCAAAAGGAATGCTTCGACCGCGGGTTAATCCTTGAAGTAGGTGGAAGGCACGGCGCCGTCGTCCGGTTCCTGCCGCCGCTGATCATTACCGAAGCACAAATCGATGACGTGGTGGCGATTCTCCGAGAAGCGACTGCTGCTGCGACGGTGGGGTGAAACGATGACAACGGCATGCAAACAGACGAACACGGCGTTCGATCACCTTTTCCTCCACGGAGAAGCAGGACTTACCGCTTTTCGTAAGCAGATGGAGCTTGTTACAGAAGCGGTGCTGGACGTATATGAAGAGGTCGATCAGCCCTTTATTGGAAAGTCCCATCAGCAGGTGAGAGCGGAGATACAAGCGATGGACACGGACTCTGTGAATGGCCGGGCGCTTGAGGACGTATGGAATGAACTTAAGGACCCTGTTTTGAAGAACAGCCTGCACGTCTCCCACCCACAGAGCATGGCCCATCTCCACTGCCCGCCGCTTGTCGCAGGTATAGCGGCAGAGGTGATGATCGGAGCATGGAATCAATCGATGGATTCGTGGGATCAAAGTCCGGCGGCAACGTATGTCGAAGAAATGCTCGTCAAGTACTGGGCGGATCTAGTCCGGTTTCCGGAAGAGGCGGACGGCGTGTTCACAAGCGGCGGGACCCAGTCCAACTATATGGGCATGCTGCTTGCAAGAGACGCATACTGCCTCAAACGGTTCGGACACGACGTCCAGAAAAAGGGGCTCCCGGAGAACTTCCGGAAGCTGCGTGTGCTCTGTTCTGAAGAAGCCCACTTCTCCGTCCGGAAAAGTCTTGCCCAGCTCGGTCTCGGAGAGGATGCCGTCATTCCGGTCGCCGTCAATGAGCATCACCGGATGGACCCGGCCGCTCTGAAGGATACGCTCGATGAAATGGAACAAACAGGACTCCATCCCTTTGCCGTCGCGGCCACGTGCGGGACGACGGATTTCGGCAGCATCGATCCGCTGGAGGAGATTGCGGATATATGCCAAGAGCGAGGCATCTGGTTTCACGTGGACGCTGCCTATGGCGGGGGGCTTCTCTTCAGCCGGGCACACAAAGGGAAGCTTGCGGGACTGGAGCGAGCGGATTCCGTCACGCTTGATTTTCATAAATGGCTGTATCAGCCGATCAGCTGCGGACTGTTCCTGCTGAAGGACGGCGGCCACATGAGGCTCTTGTCCCACCATGCCGACTATTTGAATCCGAAAGCGGACGAAGAGGACGGCATTTTGAATCTCGTCAACAAAAGCGTGCAGACGACGCGGCGCTTTGATGCGCTCAAAGTGCTCGTCACCCTGAAGACGGTGGGGACAGAGGTGCTGGGCGACATGGTCGACCAGACGATGGCGACGGCGCGTTTTGCTGCCGATCGCTTAGCCGGCCATCCTGATTTTCTTGTGGAAAATGCAGAACCGGAAATGTCCGCCGTCGTTTTCCAGTACAAAGGGAGCGGAGACGTAGACCGCGGCGCTCTGAACCGGCAGATCCAGCAGGACCTCTTCACCTCAGGGAAGCCGATCATCGCCAAAACGGTGGTTCGGGGAGAAACGTATTTGAAATGCACGATTTTGAATCCGCGGACGACAGAAGCGGATGTGAAGGCAGTCATCGAGGCAGTTCTTGACGCTGCGGACAAACGGACGACAGGAGGAGATTCCCATTGATGAAAGCGAAGGAAACAGCCGAACAGGCGACGATGCAGAGTTTCCTCAATTGCTATGTGAGAGAAACCGAAAATTATGAACGCATCAGCGGAGGAGAAGAAAGGATCCGAATCCCGCTCACGAGACAGAAGATGGTGATCGACGTACCGCTGCAGTATTGGTCACTGACGGGGAGGCACCTCTTCCGGTTCCCGGCCGTCTACTACACCGAGGGCATGGAAGATGCCCACACCCTCGACTACGTGACGATGACGACGCTCCTCGTCAAAGAGTGGCTGATCGGGAACGGGCAGGAATGGGCGGAAGATGAGCTCATCCTGCGGGTGCTCCTCAGCTGCAGGAAAATGAAGGAGTACATCGAAGCGCGGTGGGAAGACCGCCATCAGCTCTCCAGAGAAGACTTCGACTATATCGAAGCGGAGCAGTCGCTGCTGTTCGGTCATCTGCTCCACCCGACCCCGAAGAGCAAACAGGGACTGACGGATGCCGAAGACCGAACGTACGCACCCGAGCATAAGGGAATATTCCAACTCGATTATTTCAGTGCGGACCCGGACATCGTCGCGCAGGATTCCAGTCTCGACCGGCCTGCCTCCGTCCTCATTCAGGAGGAAGCGCAGCGGGAAGGGGCGGCAGAGTTTTTGAAAAAAGAGATCGGCGGAGGACGCGTGCTGCTTCCGATGCATCCGCTCCAGTCCGCGAGCCTGCTTAAGCGAAAGGATGTACAACGTCTTCTCGAGTCCGGGGCTTTGACTTACCTCGGGCCGGCAGGAGCTTTTTATACGGCGACATCCTCCTTCCGCACCGTTTACAACAGCTCATCCCCGTGGATGTTCAAGTTCTCCGTCCCGGTGAAAATCACCAACTCCCTTCGCTGTAATCAGCCGAAGGAGCTGGACCGCGGGGTAGAGGTATCCCGACTGCTCGCGACCGATCTCGGTACCCGTCTGCAACAAGCGTTTCCGGATTTCGATATCATCAAGGACCCGGCATCGATCCGCTTGAAGGACGTCCCCGGCTTCGATGTCATCTTACGTGAGAATCCGTTCGTGGAAAAGCAGGCATCCGGAGTGAGTCCCGTGGCAGCCCTCGTCCAGGATCACGCGTACGGAGACAGATCGCGGATAGCGGGCATCATCCACAGCCTTGCCGAGAAGGAAGGGCGGTCGACGGAAGCGGTCAGCCTCGACTGGTTTGAAAAGTATTTGTCGATCAGCTTCGATCCTATGATGTGGATGTATTCGACCTACGGAATTGCGCTTGAGGCCCATCAGCAGAATGCCGTCGTCCGCCTGGAAAACGGCTATCCGTCCCGTTTTTATTACCGGGACAACCAGGGGTACTATTTCAGCGAGTCGAAAGCGGACCTCCTGAAAGCACTGCTTCCTTCCTTGAACGAAACGAGCGACACGATCTGCGCAGATGATGTGGCGGAAGAACGGATGCGCTATTATTTCTTCTTCAATCATTTATTCGGTCTTATCAACGGCTTCGGAACAGGCGGGCTGATCGAGGAAGAGGTGTTGATGGAAATGCTGAGAGAGCGCCTTCAGCTCCATCCGGAATCTCCTGTCGCCAAAAGCCTGCTTACGGAAGGTAAACTGCCGTGTAAAGCCAATCTTTTGACGAGGCTGTATGACATGGACGAGCTGGAAGGGCCGATGGAAGCGCAGTCCGTGTACACCAACATCGATAACCCGATCGCAGTGAAGGAAGGGACGATCCATGGTGTGTGAATATGAACGCTATGCGGAAGACATCGGCCGGACGATCGGATTCCGCCGCGCCGGAATCGATGATCTCGCGCTTGTCCATCGCTGGATGCAGGAGGAACACGTCCATTCGTTCTGGAACTTGGATATTCCGCTCGACCGTTTCCGTACCCACTATGAAAAAGCGCTCGCAGACAGCCACCAGACGCTGTATATCGGAACGATTGATGGAGAACCGGTCAGTTATTGGGAAGCCTATTGGGTACAGGGGGACGTTCTCGAAGGCTCGTATCCCGCCGCCCCATTCGATCAGGGCGTCCACCTGCTGATCGGGGAGAAAGCATACCTTGGTAAAGGCTGTGCCCTGCCTTTCCTCCGCGAAATGGTGCGGTACCAATTCCAGGAGCCTAAGACGGCAAAAGTCGCAGCAGAACCGGATATCCGCAATGAGAAGATGATCCATGTGTTCGAAAGGTGCGGCTTCCGGAGGATAAAGCCGATCCCCCTCCCTGATAAGCAGGCGCAGCTGATGTTTTGTGAACGAGAAGAATTTGAAAAGAGGTGGAACGATGTATACGACACAACCTGTCTATGATGTCATCGGAATCGGGCTCGGGCCGTTCAACTTGGGAATGGCCGCCCTGCTGGACGGGGTAGAGGATGTCCATGCTGTATTCTTCGAAAGGGAAACGGACTTCCAATGGCACCCTCATATGCTGATCGAAGGTACGACGCTGCAGGTCCCGTTTTTCGCAGACCTTGTCAGCATGGCAGATGTGAAGAGCGAGCACAGCTATTTGAACTACCTGCAGGAACATAACCGTCTCTATCACTTCTACTTCCTGGAGAAATTCCATATTCCGAGGAAGGAATACGACCATTACTGCCGCTGGGTGAGTAAGCGCCTTGATTCCTGCCGATTCGGCAAAGAGGTGACGGAGGTCCGGATGGTGGAACGGGACGATCGGAACCTTTATCAAGTGCGGATCCGCGACCTGAGCCGTGGAGAGGAAGAGACCTATATCACCCGTCATATCGTAATGGGGATCGGGACCGAACCGGGTGTGCCGGAAGCTTTCCGGGAAGCACTCGGACCGAACGTCTTCCATACATCGGAATACTTGAAGAGGAAGGAGGAAGCGGAGCTCGACGGGGCTGTGACCGTCATTGGCTCCGGTCAGAGTGCAGCCGAGGTGTTCCTTGATATAGCGAAGCATCAAGAGAACTGCGGCGGCTCGCTTCAATGGTACACCCGGTCGAAGGGCTTCTTCCCGATGGAATATTCCAAGCTCGGGCTGGAGTACTTTTCACCGGACTATATCGACTTCTTCCACGCCCTCCCGCAATGGAAGAAGGACCAGCTGCTGGAGGATCAGAGCCTCTTGTACAAAGGAATAAGCGCTGAGACTGATCGCAGACATTTATGATCACCTGTATGAACGGACCGTCGGAGGCAAAAAAACGGAAATCGAGCTCCAGGCGATGACGGAAATGACGGAGCTTGCAGGACGGGGCGGCCGCCTGACCCTGCGCGGATATCAGCGGGTGAGCGGGGAAGCGGTGGAAACCGAAGCGGATGTTGTCATCCTCGGTACCGGCTATCGACAGCGGATTCCGGCCTTTTTCCGAAGCATCGAAGAAGCACTCGTCAAAGATGACCGGGGAAGGCTCGTCATCAACCGGGAGTATGACATCGAAACGACGTTTGAAGCCGAAGGGGACATTTTTGTACAGAACGGGGAGCTCCATACCCACGGCGTTGGTGCACCGGACCTCGGTCTCGGCGCCTACCGGAATGCCGTGATCATCAACCGGATCGCAGGGAGGGACGTGTACCCGGTCGAAGACTCCCACGTATTCCAGACGTTCGGGTCGAAGAAGCAGCCCGCACTTACCCATCCATAATCGAAAGAAAAGAGGGATTGACGTGTTATTTCAAGATATTCAAGAACAGCTGAAGGAAGACGATTGGAAGAAAGTGAACCAGCGACTGATGGCGAAGATGCTTGCGGAATATATGTATGAGGATATGATCCATCCGACGGAGGAACGTACCAACACGTACCGGCTCGAAGCAAAGGAAGGGACGGTGTACACCTTCCGGGCAGAGCCGCGCCTGTTTGACAGCTTCGACGTCGACTCCCGGTCCATCCGCCTGATCACAGAGGACGGGGAGCAGGAAGCAGACAGCGCGGTCGATCTGCTTATCGATCTTCAGGAGACGATCGGAATGTCCCCTGAAACGACGGGACATTTAATCAAGGAATTGAATGCCACGCTGATCGCGGACGTCCACCTGTTAAACAAAAAGGACCTTACCTCCCGGGAGCTGTTGGATATTGATTATGCCGAGCTCGAAGGCTACATGACCGGCCACCCGTGGATCACCTATAACAAAGGGAGAATCGGCTTCAGCTACGGCGACTACCTGCGGTTTGCACCGGAGCAGCATCAGGAAGTGAAGCTGTCATGGATCGCTGTACATAAGACGCTCGCCACGTTCCAGGCGGTCGACGGCTTGAACTGGGACGACCTGTTGGAGAAGGAGCTGAGCGAAAAAGACCGGACTCGTTTCAAGGAGGTCGTCCGACAATCCGGCGGCCGGGCGGAGGACTACTACTTCTTCCCTGTCCATGAGTGGCAGTGGGAAAACACGATTGTCCAGAACTTCCCCCAGGAGCTTGCAGAAAAAAGGATCATCCCGGTCGGCGACGGTGCGGACAGCTACCTGCCGCAGCAATCGATCCGCACCTTCGTAAACAGAAGCTCTCAGGAGAAGCACCACGTCAAACTGCCGTTGAGTATTTTGAACACGCTCGTTTATCGCGGTCTGCCGTCCGAGCGCACGAAAATAGCGCCGAAAGTGACCGAACTCATCAAAGGGATGTACGAACAGGATGACTTCCTGAAAAACGAATGCCGGGTCATCCTGCCGGGAGAGAATGCCAGCATCAACGTCGATCATCCCCATTACTCGAACGTCGCTGATGCGCCGTATCAGTATTTGGAGATGCTCGGGACGATCTGGCGCGAAAGCATCTACACGTATTTAGAGGAAGGGGAGCAGGCGATCACGCTGGCCGCGCTTCTTCATGAAGACCATGAAGGAACGCCGTACATTAAAGAAACGATCGCCGCATCCGGTCTTGATCCTGATACGTGGATGCAGAAGTTCTACAAGGTCGTCATGGACCCGCTGCTTCATTACTTGTACCAATACGGCACGGTCTTCTCCCCGCACGGCAGAATACGATCCTCGTTTTGAAAGATTACCAGCCCCATCGACTTGCGATCAAGGACTTCGTCGATGACGTCAACATTACCGATCAGCCGTTTGAAGAATTGAGCGGCTTGTCCGACGAAATGAAGGAAGTGCTCCGCAGCGAGCCGCCGGAAGGGCTCACGCAGTTCATATTCACCGGCCTGTTCATCTGTCACCTCCGTTACTTGAGCCAGTTGATGGAGCGGCACGGCATGCTTGGCGAACGGCGCTTTTTCGAACTGCTCGCAGCGTCCATCCATGACTACCAGGACAGGTTCCCGCAGCTGAAGGAGCGGTTTGAACTATTCGACTTCTTCCAGCCGACATTGACGAAGCTGTGCCTGAACCGCAACCGGATGGTCGATTACGGGTATGCCGACGGCGAAGATCGCCCGCACGCCTCTGAATTCGGCCGGGTCACCAATGCCCTTGCCGAGTTCCAACGAATCGAGAAAAGCCACTGACGAATGGGAGGGAAAGACGATGGCCATCATCGTGCAGAAGTTCGGAGGTACATCCCTCCAGTCCACCGAGCGAATCGCAGCCATCCGGGACCGGATCCTGCTGGAAAGAGAGAAAGGCAGCCAGCTGGTCGTCGTCGTATCAGCAATGGGGGATTCCACCAACCGCCTGCTTTCGCTTGCCAAAGAACTGACGAACCGTCCCGATCCGCGGGACATGGATCTTCTGCTTGCGACAGGAGAGCAGGTTTCCTGTTCGCTCCTCTCGCTCGCCCTGAAGGAAAAAGGGGCCGATGCCGTTGCCCTGACCGGCCCACAAGCCGGCATCCAGACAGAACACGCCTACGGGAAGGCACGGATCACGAAGATTGCTACGCGTCCGATCCAAGAGCAGCTGGATGCCGGTAAGATCGTCGTCGTCGCCGGCTTCCAGGGCAACGCCGGTGAAGGAGAAATCTGCACCCTCGGCCGAGGAGGGTCCGATACGACAGCCGCAGCGCTGGCTGCGGAATTAGGGGCCGAACGCTGCGACATTTTCACAGACGTCGACGGCGTCTATTCCGCGGATCCACGTTCGGTCCGAGGAGCGATCAAATACAGCTGCATGGACTACGAAAGCCTGCTTGCGATGGCAGCGGCAGGAGCGTCCGTCATCCATCCACGGGCGGTCCTCCATGCCAGAAGCCACGACGTTCCACTGCACGTCCGGTCCAGCTTCCATACAGACCAAGGAACCCGCATCGAACGGCTGGCTCCCGGCCTGACAGCGCCCGGCGTTACCGGTATCACCGGACAGAAGGGGCTGACGCTTCTCCGCATGACCGGCGATATCGACCTGAGGAAGCTGCGGGAAACCCTTGCTGAAGCACACGTCACCTGGAGCGGCATAGCAGCCGCCAAGCGTGATGCGTATGCCATTATAATGAAAGAAGAAGAAATCTATGAAACGATGAACCGGATCAACCGGAAAAAAGAGACACTAGGAATCCATACCGTCACACAGGAGCCGGGCAAAGCACTCGTGCATCTCGTGTGCGGATCAGAAGACCAAAAAAAGAAGCAAGCGAACCTGATCCGGACAAGCCCTCTTTTCCAAGCGAAGGAGGTCGAGACGGCCGACTGCCACCCCGAAGCGTGGAGCGCCCTCCTGCCTGAAAAGAACCTCGATGCATGGATGCAGCAGCTTCACGATCGAGTCCTATTAAAACAAGACAACCAGCATCCCGTCGCCTACGGATAGGATGACAAAGGCCTGATCGATGATTCGATCAGGCCTTTGCTTATGTAAAACGATAAGCGCCTTCCATAGGGGAGTGGAATTTTGATATAATTGGCAGCAATTGTTAGATTTCTTGATTCCACAGGAAACGGCAATAGAAATCAACGAAGGAGGGTAACAATGAACGTCGAGGTGTTAGATGCTTGGATACCCTTCGCCATCATGTGGGGATCGATGGGCAGCGCCGTCGGGATGACGTACGTCAAGATGGAGCCGGAGGAGCGAAAGGAAGCGAGAGAGGAGATAACTTCGCCGTCCTATATCGTTACCATCGGCTTTCTCGTCGTCGGAGGATTCCTTGCGTCGCTCGGGCAGACAGGTTCCGTTCCACTTATCAACCGGATCGGCATCGCCCTGCTCGCTATAAGCGGGATCACGACGGCTGTCGGTGCGTGGCGAAACAATAAAGGGAAAAGCGTACGAGCCGTCATCCTGACATCGATTACTATTTATTTTTTTACATAAGAAGGAGGAATTATGTTGCATCGTGTCATCCCGGTAGATAAAGAAAGTCGCTGGCAGCTGTTGTCGATTCTTTGTGCATGTTTAGGCGCCGCCTTATGGCTGCCGAACTTTCTATTAAACTATGGTTACGGATTCTGGATGGGAACGTTCATCATCAATCCGATCGGTGTCGTATTCGGAATACTTGGCGGCAGCCGGCTTGGAATCGTCTTGAACAGTATCATGACCTTCCGTTTCCTTATCTTCATGTTCGTGGGCTACGCCCTGGCAGCTTTTTAATGCTGCGGAAGGATAAGGAATCTATTCCTACATACATAGTATAAAAAGGAAACTTCAGGAAGATTTGATGCCATAAAAAAGGAGGTTCACTATGACTATGTCTTTTCTGTCCCTCGTTCTCTTTCCGGCATTGGTCACAGCTTTCGTCGGATATTATCTTTCCACTCATAAACAGACATGGGGCATTTATGCGGTTGTATTGATGCCCGTATTGTTCATGTATATGTTAGGGAGTTATCAAATATTGTGGAGCATTCCTTTATCCCTTGTCGTTGTGTTACTTCGTATATTTTGGACGTATAAGAGATCGTAGATGGCATAGATATCTTGGGTTCAAGTCTTAAAGAAACGGGCAGGTTAGTTGAAGACTCAGTTTCGAGATAATTGGCAGTTAAGTATATAGTATAGAGCATTGTCAATTAATTAATATTTGAAAATTATAAAAATTCACATTCCCCTTATGTTAAAATAAGGAAGTGGGAGGGGTCGATTTGAAACTATCAAAATTAACTATAAGGAACTTTAAAGGTATAAAAGAATTAACATTACATATTGAAGACATTTCTATTGTTATAGGCCCAAATAATAATAGTAAGAGTACTATACTACAAGCATTAAAACAATTCGGTTCAAAAGAAACAAAATTAGATCAAAGCTTTTATCATAATTATGAAACCTCTAATCCTGTTAGTTTTCATGCTACTTTCACGGATATTACGTCAGAAGAATTAGACTTGCATGGTATAAGAAAGTCAGTACATGAAGATAGTGGTAATTTTATTGTGCGGGCAATTTATAATTATGATCAAAAAGTAGAAAGAGCATCTAAAACTACTGGTGAGGAATCTCACGATTTAAATTATGAAGGATGGGATGGAAAGTTAGGTGGTGGAAAGGATGGAACCCATTTTTTAAATGCCTTCCCAGAAATAGTCTATATACCAGCTGTTAAGGATGCATCAGATGATTTGAAAAATAATTCTCAATACATGAAAACTTTATATTCACTATATAAAAGCGTTATAAAAAACTTGGATGAATATAAGGAAGCGGAAGAGAAGGCACGTTTATTGCAGGACAAAATAAATAAACATAATGATGAAAAAATTAATTACTTTGAAGAGGAAGTTCAAGAATTTTTAAAAGACGTAACTTCAACAAAGATTAAGTTTAATGTTAATGTCAGTCCATTAGAAGATATTGTAAGTACTTCAGTGGAACCTAACTTCGATTTTAATGGATTAGAAACAACGTTAAAACATCAAGGAAATGGTGTTCAACGAACTTTTATTTTGTCTATATTTAAAGGTTTTAAATTATTCAAGAAAAAATTTAATGAAGAAGAGAAAGGTGTTAATAGACCTTTAATAATTGCTATAGAAGAACCTGAATTATACCTTCATCCTCATTTAGCAAGAGTATTCAAAGATACACTCTACAACCTGGTGGATGAAGGATTCTTCCAAGTTATAGCAACTTCTCATTCTCCAAATTTTATTGATCTTTCAAAACCACATCGTACTTTAATCAAATTAAATATGAAAGAGGATAAAAAAATATCTGTTAAGCAGGTGAATTCAGATATTTATGGTTTACCTGATCAAGAAAAAGAGAGGTTTCAAGCTCTTTTAAAGTTTGATCCCTACGTAAATGAAATGTTTTTTGCAAATAATGTGATATTAGTTGAAGGAGATACTGAGGTAGTTGCTTTAAAGTCAATTGGTGAAAAGTTAGTTGAAAGTGGTGAATTGGAAGAAGAGGTTTATCAACGAACATCTGTCATTAACTGTGCTGGTAAAGGGACCATGTATGTTGTTCTAAATGTTTTAAATAACTTTGGAGTTGATTACACATGTATTCATGATTTTGATATTACTGAATACAACAAAAAAGGTGATATAAGAACAGTCCCGTCTTTAAAGGCTGCTCTTACACTTAATCATAAGATAGAGAGATTATGCGAAATTGGTGAATCGCCAAAGTACGTTTTCCAACATACTTTTGAAGCTGAAATGCCCGAGGATTATGAAAAAGGAGAGTCAAAATCCTTTGCTGCATATGAATATATAAAAAATAAATCTATCCATGATATTCCAGGTAACCTATTGAATATAATTAAGCTCGCTTATAAACAGAAAAGTAATGAACCAATTGATCATAAGAATCATATACTTCTTGAATATTATGATTGGGAGAATATCAATGAGGTGAAGAAACAATGGGAAGTTCCAAGAGAAGACTATGTTATACGTGTAGGTTGTTAACTTGTTCTACCTGAATAAACCTAATCAATATACTAGTAGGAGGTAATTGTATGTGGAATAGAAATAAGAATACAGGCCCTGGTGGAGGCTTGTCTACAGGTCCCAAAGGCGGAATGTCAACAGGTCATGGAGGGGGGCTTTCTACAGGCCCAGGAGGTGGACTCTCCTCCGGTCCCAAACCATATATGAGTAACGTCCCCCTTGGCCCGTATTTGTTGAAGAATTAGAAAAACGGGGTCTTTATCAATATGCTGAAACTATAACAAAGTATCATTTAAAGTAATTTGTTTATGAATATGCTTATATCTACAATTTAAGCTAGTGAATTTGTTATGTTTTTTTAAGTGAACCTGATATTGGGTTTACAAGACTCGGGGTCTATTCTAAAATAACCTTTTATTTCCAAAAACAGCGCGACTTCCAATTCAGAAGTTGCGCTGTTTTTTGATGGAACATAAATTATCAAAAAGAAATATCAATTTTAATAGGATCTAATTCTATTGGAGCGTTTGAACTGAAAATTCCAAAGGGAACCATAAGCGAATATTCCTTGAGATTGAAATTTGATTTTATTTCAAATGTTGACTGTAAATGCAATTCACCTTGATTAATAATTTCTCCATTATTACCGTAGATAAGAGAGTCTTCTTTTAAAGCTTCATACTGAGCTTGACCATCTGCCCCTGCAATTACGTCTTCAGACCGGATAAGCTTAATTTGATTGGCGAAATTAAGAAAGTTATCTTTCTTTAATTTTTCTCGGTCTACATTCTTAAGATAATAATCAATCGTTAGCAGTCGATGGTTCATTTGAACATTTTCTACCACTATTGTGTATCCAAATCGATCGCTTTGGATTTCAAAGGGGGTCTTCTGGAAAGCTTGTATCGTATCAAATTCATCTCTGCTTACTTTAGGATGAATCAAAATATAGTCATCCTTCTCGTTGAGTGTACTTGAGAAAAGAGACTGTTCCTTCACTTTTATAGATTCATTGGTTTTATTTACACTTAATGTTTTACCGATGTTCCTTTTCGACAATTGGTCTCCTTGTGCATCCTCCACGTCGATACTAAAGTGGTCATCTTCTCCATTCTTGGGTCGTGTGGTGGTGTAATTAAGAATGGTCGTAGCTTCACCTTTAGTTATAGAATTAAGACTAAAGGAATAGCCCCCTTTGGTTGTTGTATCATGTCCGTCTATTATTATTTTTTCTGGAGTTCTTTGTTCAATGGGAATGTCGAATTTCCATGTTCCTTTCTTACCTAGAATGGAAGTAAAGGTGATCGGAAGAGTAAAGTCCTCGCCTATGGATTGGTCGCGTTGCTGAAACTCCATGGCTCCGACAAACCCTTCCTCTGTTTCTTTTAATTGACTCATGGAACCTCCCCATTGATTTTGTTCATCTCCATTAAATAAATAATAACTATAACCGGCTTGTGGACTGTTTTTTCTGTCCATAGCCTCTATCGAAAGCTGATCGGATGTTACTTTAAACGTAATACCAAGGAGAGTGTTGTCATAATAGGCACTGGTTATGGTTACGTCTACACCGTTACTTGTGGCTGTTTCATTAAGTTCTGTGACTAACTGTTTATTGAATAACTCACTCCCGACAGGAAAGGAAATTTCATCATAAACAAAATTTAGTAAAGGGACTTTCGCAAGGACTTCGGTTATGGGTGAAAAAACTAATCCAGAGACCAGGATCAGCGAAGCAGCTGCCGATGAGACCATGGCAGGTAACTTCCAGTGCTTTTTATTGGGAGTTTCTTTTTTACCTGCTTGAATGCCGTTTGTAATAGCCTTGTCTAACTCTTCTTCTGGGACTTCGATTGAATTCCAACGTTCCTCAAACCAGTCTTTTTTCATCGATATTCACTCCCCCTAACACCTTTTTTAGTTCACCTTTGGCACGACGAAGGTACGTTTTAATGGTTCCTTCTGGCTTATCCATGATTTCAGAAATGGTGTGAATGGACTGGTCATGAAAATAAAAAAGGATAATAGCCGTTCTGTAATGGTAATCCAGGTTAGTTATCGCTGAGATTAAGTCGATTTTTTCTTCTACCTCTATGGATTCTTTCCTTTGAAAGTTAGAGAAGTCATCCGTAAGAACAACCTTCTTCTTCTTTTGAAGGACATCATAAGCCGTATGTATTAAAATCTTCATCAGCCAGGCGTTAAACAACTCAGGCTTTTTTAGCTGAGCTAAAGACACAAAGGCTTTGGTAACAGCTTCCTGTACAATATCGAGGGCGTCCTCTTTATTTCTGACATAGAGCCAAGCCGTTTTATAAAGTTTTTCTCTTTGTTCGTTAATTAATAATTCAAAGGCCTCTGCATTCCCTTTGATCGCTTTTTTGACCGTCTTTTTGTGTGCCAATGTGTCACCTCCTTACTTATATGAGGGAGCAGCCCCTTGAAAAGTTTCAATTTTTTCATTTTTTTGAACTATGATAGACCTTAACATATAAAACTTGGATATAATTTATGAAAGTTCCAGATATATTTGACTGTAGGAGGAATTATACGTATTGGAATTGAAGAAGAAAATAGAGGTATCTTACTATTTCGATATAGGTAGAAATCTAATCATATTTGAATTTATCTCGAAATCGAGTCTTCCAGAGAAGGGGCAATTCTTTAACAGAAGAATTGCCCTCTTCTTAATGTTTTGGGCAGGTTTGTGGGAGACTCAGTTTCGAAATAATTGATTCACTTCATAATTGGAAAAGGTTGGATTATTAATGGTATGGTTGTAATATCTACAAAATTAAAGGAGGTAGGTTAGGTGTTTTCATGACTTTATTTTATGAAGTCATTCTAAGTTACTGAAATGGTGAATAGGAGGATTGATGATGAGGTCATTTTTCTTAGGGATAGCATTATTAGTTAATCTGTTTTATATTGCAATCACTCTTTTTGGTCTAGACAATTATTTAGGTATTAGGGTAGGTAATTATAATGCTACATTGGGAGTTTTGCTATCTATCAGTTTAATTTTTTCTTTGTTTATTTTTTTTAATGACAAACGAAATCATATAGATTCTTTTAAAACCTTCTCTTTGATAGCGGTTTTCCTTAGTATTGGAACGTTTAGTTGGTTTATCTTTCTTAATATTCTAAGTTTATTTATAGGCATGGCTTAGAAAATAATTATTTTCTTTCTTATTTATTGAATTATATGTT